>CBFGOD010000144.1:0-9753 GCA_965650295.1 uncultured Shinella sp.
TCATGACCGCAGCCGCTACCGTCACCTACTCGCTCAAGCACCAGGCTGAGAACAAGCAGGAAGAGGTGCGCAAGCTCGATGCCGAGATCAAGCTGGAGGAGGATACGATCGACCTTCTCAAGGCCGACTGGGCACTGCTGACCCAGCCGAACCGTCTCAACCGCCTCGTGACGACCTTCGAGGGCGACCTGAAGCTCGTGCCGACCGAATCGACCCAGCTTGCGCAGCCGAACGAGCTGCCGATGCCGATGGCCGAACTGCCGGCGCTGGAGCCGGCCAAGGACGCCAAGAAGGATGAGAAGGTCGCCGACGGCAAGAAGAACACCAAGAAGAAGAGCACGGACGCAATCCAAACCGGATCGGTGGCAAACTGATGTCGTTTCTCTCCCGCATCATGGTCGTCAAGAGCAAGGCGCATTTCAGCGCCGGCGGCAACAACAATACCGCTGCCGGTGGCCCCGCCTTCGAGGGCACACGCAAGCGTTCCGGCTCGCAGGCCCGCAGCCGCGTCGCCGTCATGATCTGCTGCTTCGGCATGGCCTACGCCGTCATCGGCGGCCGCCTCGTGCAGTATGGCATGGCCTCGTCGGAAACCGTGTCCGCCATCGGCCCGGCCGACCATCTGATGGCGTCGCGTCCCGATATCATCGACCGCAACGGCGAAATCCTGGCCACCGACATCCGCACCGTCTCGCTCTATGCCGAGCCGCACAAGATCGTCGATGCGGACGAAGCCGTCGAAATGCTGGCGACCGTGCTGCCGGATCTCGACCGCCGGGGCATCTATCGCAAGCTCACCTCGAAATCCCGCTTCCAGTGGCTGAAGCGCCAGCTGACGCCCAAGCAGCAGAGCAAGATTCTTGCGCTCGGCATTCCCGGCGTCGGCTTCCGGCCGGAAAAGCGCCGCTTCTATCCGGGCGGCGCAACGGCGTCGCATATCGTCGGCCACGTCAATATCGACAACCGCGGCATTGCCGGCATGGAGCGCTACATCGACAGCCAGGGTCTCGCCGACCTTGCCGCGATCGGCATGACGAGCGATGCCAAGCTGGAGCCGGTTCGTCTGTCCATCGATATCCGCGTACAGGCCATCGTGCGTGAAGTGGTCAAGGAAGGCATGGAGAAGTACAAGGCGCTGGCCGCCGGTGCCGTCGTGCTCGACGTGCGCACGGGCGAAGTCATGGCCATGGCCTCCTATCCCGACTACGACCCGAACAATCCGGCCGAGGGCGCCAAGGACGGCTGGATGAACCGCATGTCGAACGGCACGTTCGAGATGGGCTCCACCTTCAAGAGCTTTACCACCGCCATGGCGCTCGATTCGGGCAAGGTGAAGATCACCGACAGCTTCGACGCGCGTGCGCCGATCCGTATCGGCGGCTTCACCATCAAGGACTTCCACGGCAAGCACCGCGTGCTCTCCGTGCCGGAAATCTTCCAGTATTCGTCCAATATCGGCACGGCCAAGATGGCCGACGTCGTGGGTATTGCCGGCCATAAGGAATTTTTGACCCGCATGGGTCTGCTGACCAAGATGGACACCGAGCTGCCGGAGGTGAAAACCCCCACGCAGCCGCACGAATGGAAGAAGATCAATTCGATCACCATCTCCTTCGGCCACGGTGTTTCCACGACGCCGCTGCAGACGGCCGTTGCGGGTGCTGCCCTTCTCAACGGCGGCAAGCTGCTCAACCCTACCTTCCTGCCGCGCACGCAGGAAGAGGCGGACGAAATCGCCAAGGTGGTGATCCATCCCGCGACGGTGGAAAGCATGCGTTATCTCTTCAAGCTCAACGCCAATGACGGCTCCGGCCGCCGTTCGCTCGTTCCGGGCTTCAATGTCGGCGGCAAGACCGGTACGGCCAACAAGGTCGTCGGCGGGCGCTATTCCAACACGCAGAACTTCAACGCCTTCCTGTCCGGCTTCCCGATCGACGACCCGAAATATGTGGTTCTGACCTTCATCGACGCGCCGCAGACCGGTGAGGGCGGTGGCCGCACCGCCGGCAGCAACGCCGCCCCGATGGTGGGCGAGATCATCCGCCGCTCGGCCGCCCTTCTCGGTGTAAAGCCGAAATTTGGTGAGGACGGGTCTGCCACGCTTGTGTCTTATTGAGCGGTGAAGAGGGGATGCCGATTCGAAACGGAGACGGCACCCACAGACAGCAATAGAGCGGATAATGAAGATCAGTGACCTCGCCGGACCCGAAGCCAACGACCTGGGCGCCGCAGCCGCCGCAAATATAAGCGGTATCACGAGCGACAGCCGGAAGGTGACGCCGGGCGATCTCTTCGTTGCGCTGACGGGGACCAAGGCCGATGGCAGCGCCTTCATTGCCGATGCCGTCTCGCGTGGTGCTGCTGCCGTGGTGGTCGCCGAGGGCGTTTCGGTTGAAACCGCTGTTCCCGTCATCGCCGTTGCCGAGCCGCGCCGCTTCCTGGCGCTGGCCGCCGCGAAATTCTATGGCCGCCAGCCGGAAACCATGGTCGCCGTCACCGGCACCGCGGGCAAAACCTCCGTCGCCTCCTTCACGCGTCAGATCTGGGCCTATGCCGGCCACCCGGCCGCGATGATCGGCACGACCGGCGTCGTGGCGCCCGGCCGCAATGATTACGGTTCGCTGACGACGCCCGATCCAGTGTCGCTGCATGCGCTGCTTGCCGAACTTGCCGACGCCGGCGTCACCCATGCGGCGATGGAAGCGTCCAGCCATGGCCTCGACCAGTCGCGCCTCGACGGCGTGAAGCTTGCCGCCGCTGCCTTCACCAATCTCGGCCGCGACCACATGGATTACCATCCGACGGTCGAGCACTACATGGCCTCCAAGATGCGGCTGTTCGATACGCTGCTCGCCAAGGGCGCGCCTGCCGTCATCTATGCCGACGATGAATGGTCGGGCCAGGCCATTGATGCCGCGCGCAACGAAGGTCTCGATGTGCGCACGGTCGGCCGCAAGGGTGAATATCTCGCGCTGAAGCGCGTCGAGCATTTCCGTCACAAACAGACGGCCGAAATCCATGTCGGTGACGATATTTTTGAAGTGCACATCCCGCTCGCTGGTGATTTCCAGGTGGCGAATGCGCTCGTCGCGGCGGGCCTCGCCATGTCGACGGGCGTGCCGGCGGCCACGGCCATGGCGGCGCTTGAAAAACTGATCGGCGCGCCCGGCCGTCTCGAACTGGTCGGCCATGCGAAGAATGGTGCGCTCACCTATGTCGATTATGCGCACAAGCCGGATGCACTGAAAAACGTGCTGACCTCCGTGCGTCCCTTCACGACCGGTCGCGTCATCGTGGTCTTCGGCTGCGGCGGCGATCGTGACAAGGGCAAGCGCCCGATCATGGGCGAGATCGCCACGCGGCTCGCTGATGTGGTGATCGTCACCGACGACAATCCGCGCTCGGAAGTGCCTGCCGTCATCCGCTCCGAGATCATGGCGGCCGCACCCGGTGCGACCGAGATCGGCGACCGGGCCGAGGCGATCCGTGCTGCGGTCGAGATGCTGCAGTCGGGCGACACGCTGATCGTTGCCGGCAAGGGGCATGAGGAGGGGCAGACCGTGGGTGCGGTGACGCTGCCGTTCTCCGACCATGCCGAACTGCGCAAGGCTCTGGAGGAACTCGACCGGTGAAGTGGCTCTGGACCAGCGCTGATCTCATTGCCGCCATGCACGGCCGCCCCATCGGCAACCTGCCGCAGGGCATCACCGGCATTTCCATCGACAGCCGCGCCATCGGTGCCGGCGAGGCTTTCTTCGCCATCAAGGGCGACCGCGTCGATGGCCATGACTTTGCGAGCTTCGCCGTTGCCAATGGCGCGTCACTGCTCGTCGTCAGCGAAGGCAAGCTGCCGGCGCTCGGCCGCCTCGTCACGCCGATGATCGTGGTGCAGGATGTGTTGCAGGCGCTGGTCGATCTCGGCTGCGCGGCACGCGACCGCACGGCGGCCCGCATCATTGCCGTCACCGGCTCGGTCGGCAAGACGACGAGCAAGGAGATGCTGCGTCAGGCGCTCTCGCCCTCCGGCAGCGTGCATGCCTCCGTCGCCTCGTTCAACAACCATTGGGGCGTGCCGCTGACGCTGGCGCGCATGCCCGAGACCACCGACTACGGCATTTTCGAAGTCGGCATGAACCATGCCAACGAAATCCGTCCGCTGGTCGCCATGGTGCGTCCGCATATCGCCATGATCACAACGATCGCGCCGGCCCATCTCGGCAATTTCCGTGACCTCGAAGAGATCGCCGCTGCCAAGGCCGAGATATTCGAAGGCGTCGTGCCGGGTGGTCATGCCGTCCTCAACCGCGACAACGAACAGTTCGGCTTCCTCGAAAAGGTGGCGAAGGCGGCCGGCGTCGCGCATATCCATTCCTTCGGCGCCGATCCCAAGTCGGAGTTTCGCCTGCTCGATTTTCTGCCGAGCGGCGAGGGCGGGCTGCTGCGCGCCGCGATCGGTGGCCAGACGCTGGAAGTGCCGATGGGTGCGCCCGGCCGGCACATTGCCGAAAACGCCGTTGCCGTGCTCGGCGCGGTGCATCTGGCCGGGGCGGATATCGAGAAGGCGATGGGCGGGCTTGCCACCATGCAGGCCGAAAAGGGCCGCGGCCGGCGCTACCGGCTCGCCAAGGATGGCGGCTGGTTCATGCTGATCGACGAAAGCTACAATGCCAACCCGGCTTCGATGCGGGCGGCGATCGCGCTTCTGCGCGATGCGGAAGTTCAGGCCGGCGGGCGCCGCATCGCCGTGCTCGGCGACATGCTGGAAATGGGCGAGCATTCACCTTCAGTGCATGCCGGCCTTGCCGAACCGCTTGTCGAGGCCGGCATCGCCGATGTCTGGCTCGGGGGGGCCGATATGGCGGCGCTGCGCGATGCATTGCCTGAAGGCGTGAGCCGCGAATACCGCGATACGGCCGATGAACTTGCCAAATACGCGCTGGATGCGGTGCAGGCGGGTGACGTTCTGGTCGTCAAGTCGTCCAAGGGCACGGGTTTCAGCCGCATCGTGGCGGCTCTGCTTGACAAATATCCGGCGTTCTCCGAAGGGGAACGCGAGAGTTGAGGAGGGGTTCGGCCGGACAGACGTCCGCCGGACCTTCTTCTTTATGTGATTTGCTTCTCTGTCCGCCGGCCCGTCACGCCGCGGACGCTTTGGGGAACCTTTTGGGGAAAGGGTGACAATGCTGCTTTGGCTCGTCGAGCTGGCTGACACCATTCAGGTGTTCAACCTGTTTCGTTACATTACCTTCCGGACCGGCGCTGCGCTGTTCACCTCCGCCACGATCGTCTTCCTGTTCGGGCCGATGATCATCGCATCGCTGCGTGTCCGCCAGGGCAAGGGCCAGCCGATCCGTGCCGATGGTCCGCAGACGCACTTCAAGAAGGCCGGCACACCCACGATGGGCGGCCTGATGATCCTGGCCGGCATCGTCGGCAGCGCGCTGCTCTGGGCCGACCTCTCCAACGTCTATGTGGTCGCCACGCTGCTCGTTACCCTCGGCTTCGGCGCCATCGGCTTCTACGACGACTATCTGAAGGTCACCAAACAGTCCGACAAGGGCTTTTCCGGCAAGGCGCGCCTCGGTCTCGAATTCGTCATCGCCGGTGCTGCGACCTATTTCATGATGCGCGCGTCGCTCGCTACCGGTCCGGCCGGCTCGACCTTCGGCTCGTCCATTGCCTTCCCCTTCGCCAAGGACCTGCTGGTCAATCTCGGCATCTTCTTCGTGATCTTCGGCGGTTTCGTCATCGTCGCGGCCGGCAATGCCGTGAACCTGACGGACGGCCTCGACGGTCTCGCCACGGTTCCGGTCATGATCTCGGCCGCCTCCTTCGGCGTCATCGCCTATCTCGCCGGTAACGCCGTCTTCGCCAACTACCTGCAGATCCATTTCGTGCCCGGCACGGGTGAGCTCGCCGTCGTGCTCGGTGCCGTCATCGGCGCGGGTCTCGGCTTCCTGTGGTTCAACGCACCCCC
This sequence comes from uncultured Shinella sp., assembly GCA_965650295.1. Lineage (GTDB taxonomy): Bacteria > Pseudomonadota > Alphaproteobacteria > Rhizobiales > Rhizobiaceae > Shinella. Next base: position 5,978 of record CBFGOD010000144.1, read on the forward strand.
GGCCGCCATCTTCATGGGTGATACCGGTTCGCTGGCGCTGGGCGGCCTGATCGGCACCGTTGCCGTCGCCACCAAGCATGAGATCGTCATGGCGATCATCGGCGGCCTGTTCGTCATGGAGACCCTGTCGGTCATCATCCAGGTCGGCTCGTTCAAGCTCACCGGCAAGCGCGTCTTCCTGATGGCGCCGATACACCACCACTTCGAAAAGAAGGGCTGGACGGAAAGCCAGGTCGTCATTCGCTTCTGGATCATCGCCGTCGTGCTGGCGCTGGTCGGCCTCTCCACGCTCAAGCTGCGGTAAGGCGTCCGATGATCCCCGTCACCACATTGAAGGGAAAGTCGGTCGCGCTCTTCGGGCTCGGCGGTTCGGGTCTCGCGACCGCGCTGGCGCTGGCTGCCGGCGGCGCCGATGTCACCGCCTGGGATGACAGTGCCGCGAGTGTCGAGAATGCCGCGGCCGCGGGCGTGAAGACCGGCGACCTGCGAGCACTCGACTGGAAGGCCATCGACGCGCTGGTGCTGTCGCCCGGCGTTCCGCTGACCCATCCAAAGCCGCACTGGAGCGCCGAGCTTGCGGCTGCCTCCGGCGTTGAGATCATCGGCGACGTCGAGCTTTTCGCACGCGAGCGCCGGGCGCATGCGCCCGATTGCCCGTTCATCGCCATCACTGGCACGAACGGCAAGTCGACCACCACGGCCCTCATCGCCCATATCCTCAAGGCAAGCGGCCGCGACACGCAGCTCGGCGGCAATATCGGCACGGCCGTGCTGACGCTCGATCCGCCGAAGGCGGGTCGCTTCTACGTCGTTGAATGCTCGTCCTACCAGATCGACCTTGCGCCGACGCTGAACCCGTCGGCCGGCATCCTGCTCAACCTGACGCCTGATCATCTCGACCGTCACGGCTCGATGCAACACTATGCCGATGTCAAGGAGCGGCTGGTCGCGGGCAGCAAGACGGCGATCGTCGGTGTCGACGACACCTATTGCGAGATCATCGCCGACCGCATCGAACGCGCCGGCACCAAGGTCGTGCGCATCTCCAAGCGCAATGTACTGGCCGACGGCATTTATGCAGATGGCGCACGTTTGATTCTGGCACAGGGCGGCGCCACTCGGGAGATCGCCGATCTCTCACCGATCCAGACGCTGCGCGGCAACCACAATGCCCAGAATGCAGCGGCGGCGGTTGCGGCGTGCCTGGCCGTCGGTGTCAGCGAAAACGAGATCCGGGCGGGCCTTGCGTCCTTCCCCGGCCTGAAGCACCGCATGCAGCCGGTCGGCCGCAAGGGCGACACGCTCTTCGTCAACGATTCCAAGGCGACCAATGCGGATGCGGCAGCACCCGCGCTGTCGAGCTTCGAGCGCATCTACTGGATTGCCGGCGGCGTGCCGAAGGAGGGGGGCATTGCCTCGCTCGGTAGCTTCTTCCCGAAGATCGCCAAGGCCTATTTGATCGGCGAAGCGGCGCCGGCCTTTGCCGAGACGCTCGGCGGCACCGTTGCCCACGAAATGTCGGGCACGCTGGAGAAGGCCGTGGCGGACGCGGCGGCGGATGCGGAGAAGGATGGCGGTGGTCCCGTTGCCGTTCTGCTCTCCCCGGCTTGCGCAAGCTTCGACCAGTACAAGAATTTTGAAGTGCGGGGCGATGCCTTCGTGAAACACGTTTCCGGCGTGCCGGGCGTGTCCATGCTGGTCGCCGTTTGACATCGTGCAATTCCGGCAGGCGCGTGCGGCGGCTCGATCCGGAATTGATCTGAAACAGGGGAAAGAGACATGGTTAGTCGTGCCGAACGTGGTGCATTGGCGGACTGGTTCTGGACGATAGACCGGTACTTCCTCGCGGCCTTCATCCTTTTGATGGGGCTGGGTTTCATGTTGTCCTTCGCGGCAAGCCCGGCGGTTGCCGAGCGCATCGGCCTCGACAGCTTCCACTTCGTGCGGCGCCACGCGATGTTCCTCGTGCCGGCGATCGCCATCATGTTCGGCATCTCCTTCCTGTCGCCGCGTCAGGTCCGCCGGGCGGCAATGATCCTGCTGATCGTGTCGCTCGCGGCCATGGTGCTGGCGCTGTTCTTCGGTGTCGAGGTCAAGGGCTCGCGGCGCTGGATCTCCATCGGCAGCCTCTCCATCCAGCCGTCCGAATTCAAGAAGCCGGCCTACGTCATCATCTGCGCCTGGCTGTTTTCCGAACATGCCCGCCAGCCGGAAATTCCGGGCAATCTCTTTGCCATCATCCTGTTCGGCATCGTCGCGGCGCTGCTCGTCGCCCAGCCCGACCTTGGTCAGACCATCCTGACGGCCGCCGTCTGGGGCGGCATGTTCTTCATGGCCGGCATGCCCTGGCTGTGGATCATCGTGCTCGGCGGTGCGGCCGTCGGCGGCCTTCTGACCGCCTATACGTTCCTGCCGCACGTGGCGGGCCGTATCGACAAGTTCATGACCGGCGAAGGCGATACGTTCCAGATGGACACGGCGCGCGAAGCCATCATCCGCGGCAACTGGTTCGGCCAGGGGCCGGGCGAGGGCACCGTTAAGCGCATCATCCCGGACAGCCATACCGACTTCATCTTCTCCGTCGCGGCGGAAGAGTTCGGCATCATCTTCTGCATGGTCATCGTGCTGATTTTCGCCTTCGTGGTGATGCGCGGCCTCAACCATGCCTTCAAGGAGCGCAACGACTTCACGCGCTTCGCCGTCGCCGGCCTCGTGCTGCAGATGGGCATCCAGTCGATGATCAATATCGGTGTGAACCTCGAACTGCTGCCGGCCAAGGGCATGACGCTGCCGCTCATCTCCTATGGCGGCTCGTCGATGATCGCGATCTGCGTGACGGCCGGCTTCATCCTGGCGCTGACCCGCCATCGCCCCGAAAAGCGCGCCTCCGAGCGCAGCCTCTTCCGCGGCGGCATCATGGCGCCCGCTGAATAAGGGTTTCGAATGACCAAAGGTATCGTTCTTCTCGCCGCCGGTGGTACCGGCGGCCATCTCTTTCCCGCAGAGGCGCTCGCCCATGAGCTGAAAGCCGGCGGCTGGTCGGTGCATCTCGTCACCGACAGCCGCGCCGAGCGTTTTGCAGGGAAATTCCCCGCGGACGAAATCCATGTCGTGCCCTCCGCGACGATCGGCTCGAAGAACCCGATCAGCGTCGCCAAGTCGCTGTTCACGCTGTGGAAGGGTATTCGCGTCGCGCGCAAACTGATGGCGCGGCTGAAGCCGAAGGTCGTCGTCGGTTTCGGTGGCTATCCCACCGTGCCACCGCTGCTGGCCGCGACCGGCATGGGCATTCCCTCGATGATCCACGAGCAGAACGCCGTGATGGGCCGCGCCAACAAGGCGCTCGCCGCCCGCGTGAAGGCGATTGCCGGCGGCTTCCTGCCGGAGACGGGTGGACAATATTCGGAAAAGACGGTGACGACGGGCAACCCGGTGCGTCCGGCCGTGCTCGATGCCGCCAATATCGCTTACGAAGCCTCGACGGATGGCGAATTCCGTCTCGTCGTGTTCGGCGGCAGTCAGGGCGCGCAGTTCTTCTCCAAGGCCATTCCGTCGGCGATTGCAGCGCTGGAGCCGGCCGATCGCGCGCGGCTGAAGATCACGCAGCAGGCGCGGCCGGAAGATCGCGACGAGGTGGTGCGCACCTATGCAGACCTTGCCATTCCCGCCGATGTCTCGCCGTTCTTCACAGATATGGCGGATCGCATCGGTCATGCGCACCTGATCATCAGCCGCTCCGGCGCGTCCACCGTTTCGGAAGTCTCCGTCATCGGCCG
>CBFGOD010000145.1:0-9746 GCA_965650295.1 uncultured Shinella sp.
CTACCAGCCCGACGAGGGCACCATCCGCATCGATGGCGCAGAAACCCATTTCCCGACCGCCAATGCCGCCGCGAAAGCCGGCGTGACGGCGATCCATCAGGAGACCGTGCTGTTCGACGAGCTGTCGGTCGCGGAAAACATCTTTCTCGGCCATGCGCCGCGCGGCAGCTTCGGCCTGATCGACTGGAAGAAGATGAATGCCGATGCCCGCGCGCTGCTCACGCGCGTCGGCGCCGATCTCGACCCGTCGATCCGCCTGCGCGACCTCGGCATCGCCAACAAGCACCTCGTTGCCATCGTCCGCGCGCTCTCCATCGATGCGCGTGTCGTCATCATGGACGAGCCCACGGCGGCGCTGTCGCACAAGGAGATCCACGAGCTTTACGAACTCGTCGACCGGCTGAAGGCCGATGGCAAGGCGCTCCTCTTCATCTCCCACAAGTTCGACGAGATCTTTCGCATCGCCGACCGCTACACCGTCTTCCGCGACGGGCGCATGGTGGGCGAGGGGCTGATCTCGGAGACCACGCAGGACGACCTGGTGCGCCAGATGGTCGGCCGGGATGTCGGGCAGGTCTTTCCCAAGCAGGAGGTCGCCATCGGCGAGCCGGTGCTGACAGTCTCCGGCTATCGTCACCCGACGGAATTCGAGGACATCAATTTCGAGCTGCGCCGCGGCGAAATCCTCGGCTTCTACGGCCTTGTCGGCGCCGGTCGCTCGGAATTCATGCAGTCGCTGATCGGCATCACCAAGCCGTCCGCCGGCGCGATCAAGCTGGATGGTCAGATCAAGGTCATCCGCTCGCTGGCCGAAGCCATCGAAGCCGGCATCGTCTACGTACCGGAAGAGCGTGGCCGCCAGGGCGCGATCATCGGCCTGCCGATCTTCCAGAACGTCACGCTGCCCTCGCTGTCGCGCACCTCGCGCTCCGGTTTTTTGCGCATGGCGGAAGAATTCGCTTTGGCGCGGGAATATACCGCGCGGCTCGATCTGCGCGCCGCTTCGCTCGATCAGGACGTCGGCACGCTCTCCGGTGGCAACCAGCAGAAGGTCGTCATCGCCAAATGGCTGGCGACCCGGCCGAAGGTCATCATCCTCGATGAACCGACCAAGGGCATCGACATCGGCTCCAAGGCCGCTGTACACGCCTTCATGAGCGAGCTTGCCGCCTCCGGCCTCAGCGTCATCATGGTCTCCTCGGAAATCCCTGAAATCATGGGCATGGCCGACCGCGTCATCGTCATGCGCGAGGGCCGCATCGCCGGCCGCTTCGAGCGCGCGGACCTGACGGCCGAAAAACTCGTGCGCGCCGCCGCCGGCATTCAGGAGGCCGCGTGATGAAGCTTCTCCTTAAAAATCGCGAAATGCTGCTGGTCGTCGCGATTATCGCGCTGCTTGCGCTGATCGCAGTCCGCTTCCCGCCCTTCGTGGCGCCGGGCAATCTCGCCAATGTCTATAATGACACGTCGATCCTCATCATCCTCGCGCTCGGCCAGATGGCCGTCATCCTGACGCGCTGCATCGATCTGTCGATGGCTGCTAATCTTGCGTTGTCGGGCATGGCGGCGGCCATGCTGAACGCCGCCTTTCCCGGCCTGCCGGTGCCGCTGATCATCCTCGTCGCCGTAGGTCTCGGCGCGTTGCTCGGCTCGATCAACGGCCTGCTCGTATGGAAGCTCGATATCCCGCCGATCGTCGTGACGCTCGGCACGCTCACCATCTACCGTGGCCTGATCTTCCTTCTGTCCGGCGGCGCCTGGATCAACGCGCACCAGATGAGCGATGCCTTCAAGGCCCTGCCGCGCGCCAGCATTTTAGGCTTCCCGCTGCTCTCCTGGCTGTCGCTGGTCATCATCGCCATCATGGTCGTCGTGATGCGCCGCACGCCGCTTGGCCGCGCCTTCTTTGCGCTCGGCGGCAATCCCCATGCGGCCGTCTATACCGGTATCGACGTCGGCCGCACGCGCTTCCTCGCCTATTGCCTGTCGGGCACGCTGGCCGGCCTTTCGGGTTATCTATGGGTCTCGCGCTATGCCGTCGCCTATGTCGATATCGCCGCTGGTTTCGAGCTCGATATCATCGCGGCCTGCGTCATCGGCGGCGTGTCGATTGCCGGCGGCATTGGCTCGGTCGGCGGCGCGGTGCTTGGCGCGCTGTTCCTCGGTGTCATCAAGAATGCGCTGCCCGTCATCAACATCTCGCCCTTCGCCCAGATGGCCATCTCGGGCACGGTCATCATCATTGCCGTCGCGGTGAATGCGCGTGCCGAAAAGCGCAAGGGCCGGGTCATTCTCAGGAAAGCGGAGGCCGCCCATGGCTGACGTCCAGACAATCACGCGCCACATTCCCGACCGGCTGGAAAGTCGCGGCGCGCGTCTCATCAAGAGCTGGGAGACGCTGCTGGTCGCCGTGGCGCTGGCGATCTTTCTCGTGAACTCCTTTGCCTCACCCTATTTTCTCGATCCGTGGAACCTGTCGGACGCGACCTTCAACTTCACCGAAAAGGCGATGATCGCCTTCGCCATGGCGCTGGTCATCATATCAGGCGAAATCGACCTCTCCGTCGCCTCGATCATCGCGCTCACCTCGACGGTGATGGGCTATGCCGTGCAGCTCGGCTTCGATACGCCCGCCTTGGTCATGATCGGCCTTGCGACCGGTCTCCTCTGCGGCGCCTTCAACGGCCTGCTCGTCACCGGCCTCGGCCTGCCCTCCATCGTCGTCACTATCGGCACGATGAGTCTTTTCCGGGGCCTCTCCTTCCTCATCCTCGGCGATCAGGCCTTTACCGGCTATCCAGCCAGCTTCTCCTGGTTCGGCCAGGGTTATGTCTGGTGGGTCTTCTCCTTCGAATTCTGCCTCTTCGTGGCGCTCGCGGTGATCTACGGCGTCGTGCTGCACAAGACGAATTTCGGCCGTGCCGTCTATGCCATCGGTAATAACCAGACCGCCGCGCTGTTTTCCGGCGTGCGTGTCGGCCGGGTGAAATTCGTGCTCTTCCTCTTGACCGGCCTGATGGCGGCCATCGCCTCGATCTGCCTGACGGCCCGCCTCGGCTCAACGCGCCCCTCCATCGCGCTCGGCTGGGAGCTGGAAGTGGTGACGATGGTCGTGCTGGGCGGCGTCAACATCCTCGGCGGTTCCGGCACCATTCCCGGCGTTGTGCTGGCCGCCCTCATCATGGGCATGGTGACCTTCGGTTTCGGCCTGCTCAACGTGCCCGGCATCGTCATGTCGATCTTCATCGGCCTGCTGCTGATTTCGGTGATCGCGCTGCCGATCGTCTATCGCCGCTTTCGTGGCCGCAGGAGCCATTGAGCCATGGAGAAATATGCGTTTCGCATGCGGCTCAATCCCGGCTGCGCGGCCGAATACAAAGCGCGGCACGATGCGATCTGGCCGGAACTCTCAGCGCTCCTCAAGGAGGCCGGCGTCTCCGACTACTCCATCCATCTCGACGAGGAGACGAACCTGCTCTTCGGCGTGCTCTGGCGGCGCGACGACCACACCATGGCCGATCTGCCAAACCATCCCGTCATGAAACGCTGGTGGGCGCATATGGCCGATATCATGCAGACGAAGCCGGACAACGAGCCTCTCGCCGTGCCGCTCGTCACCGTCTTCCATATGGATTGAGCCGATGAAGACCATTGCCGTCATCGATATCGTCAAGACGAATGCCAAGGTCGTGCTGGTCGATGGCGAGAGCTTTCGCGAGGTCGCAGCGCGCACCATGCCGAACGGCGTGGTCAACGCCGCACCCTATCCGCATTTCGATACGGAAAAGCTCTGGGCCTTCATCGTCGAGAGCCTCGCCGCGCTGAACAGCGAACGCCCGATCGACGCCATCGCCGTCACGACCCATGGCGCGACCGCTGCCCTGGTCCGTGAAGACGGCAACCTTGTCCTGCCGGTGCTGGACTACGAGCATGAAGGCCCGCAGGAGGCTGCGGAGGCCTATCGAAAAATCCGTCCGCCCTTCGCCGAGAGCGGCACGCCGATCATGCCGATGGGCCTCAATGCCGGCCTGCAGATTTATTGGCAGTCAAAGCGTTTCCCAGAAGCCTTCGGCAGAACGCGCCACATCCTCATGTATGCACAATACTGGTCCTTCCGCCTGACCGGTGTGGCCGCCAGCGAGGTCACCTCGCTTGGCTGCCATGCTGATCTCTGGGAACCCCTGAGCGGCCGCTTCTCCAGCCTCGTGAAAGACGAGGGCTGGACGGACCTGATGCCGCCGGTGCGCAAGGCGGGCGATGCGCTCGGTCCGATCCGCGCTGACATCGCGGCCGCGACGGGTCTCAGGCCCGACGTACCGGTCCATTGCGGCATTCACGATTCCAACGCCTCGCTTTTGCCCTATGTGCTGACGCGCAAGGCGCCCTATGCGGTGGTTTCCACCGGAACCTGGGTCGTGGTCATGGCGATCGGCGCAAAACCTGTCGCCCTGGACGAGGCGCGCGACACGCTGATCAATGTCAACGCACTCGGTGATCCCGTGCCATCCTCCCGCTTCATGGGCGGCCGGGCGTTTTCGATGCTTGGTGGCAAGTCCGGCGATCTCCCGGCCTCCGCCATCGCCGCCGTGCTGGATCGCGACGCCATGCTGCTGCCGTCGATGCCGGAGAAATCCGGACCCTATCCCGGCCGCAAGGCGCGATGGACCGTTCCGCGCGAAGCCTTGAGCGACGACGAGGCACAGGCCGTGATCGCCTTCCACCTCGCGCTGATGACGACGACCTGCCTTGATCTCATCGGCGCGGATGGTCCCGTCATCGTCGAGGGACCGTTTGCGGCCAACAGGGCTTTCCTGATGATGCTGGGGGTGGCGACGGGCCGCGAGGTGCTGGCCGGCGGCAGCGCGACGGGCACGAGCATCGGCGCCGCCTGCCTTGCGGCAGGGAGCGCCCCGGAGCCGGCGCTTGTGTGGATTGCGGACGGTTTGCCACCGCGCGCGGCGGCTTATGCGGCGCGCTGGCGCGCGCTTGCCGACAAGGGATGATCCCGGCCGCCTGCGGGACTTAGAACACCCGCGCCTTGGCCGGTGTGCGGTCCGCGTCGATATCGAGAAGAAGATAGATGGCTGCGAGTGTTGCGGAAGCAATCACGGTAGCGCCCAATGCCAGAACAATCATTGCTCTTTCCCTCTGACATCATTGTCAGGACATGGCGGCACCCTACGCGCGCGAGCTTGCGTGTAGCTGACGTTACGGCGGTTCGTTTTAATTTTAGCGAACTCAGAAGCAAGCTATAAATTATTAACCTTCAGGCAAGGAATTAACCATAAACATTGCTCTACACGTCGGAATGGGAAATTCGCCATTTCTCACCCAGGCATGATGCCGACCCGCCGTACCGGATCAGAGCCGGTATTCGAGTTTCACAGAATTTGATCATGGATCAATGGGTGGCCGCGCCTGTGCCGGATTTCCGGCAGCGCACCGCTCGTGAGCACGGCTTGGGTCACCAACCTCTCCTCCATGCGAAAATTCGATCGGTCGCCCCTTCGGGCAACCGGGCATCGTTGGTTTGGGAGCATACTGGTGCAGGAAATGCCGGCAGAAAACGCTCGAACGGGACAGGCAGCCAGCCTGCGCGACCGTTTGCGTTTTGCCGGCGTCGAAGCGGCCCAGGGCGAAACGCTCCGCCGCCACCGCCAGACGCTCGAACGGCATGTCGAAACGGCGCTGCGCGATCTCTTCCAGCGTTTCCAGACCTTTCCCGATGCCGCCCGCCACTTTCAGAGCGAGCGCCAGATCGACCGCCTGCACGACCTCCAGAGCTCCCACTGGAGCGTCCTGACCGACGCGCGCTTCGACGGCCTCTATGCCGAGCGGGTCAAGATCCTCTCCGACAGCGAAAGCCAGATGGGCCTCGACCCGCGCTGGCGCATCGCCGGCCATTCGGTCGTCGTCGAAACGGTCGTTTCCGGCCTGATCGAGGAATACTGGCCGAAATCCATCCTGCCCGGCGCCGGCAAGGCGCGCCGCAAGGAACTGACCGAGCTCGTCTCCGCTTTCATCCGCACCGCCATGGTCGATGCGGAAATCGGCGTTTCGCTGCGCTTCAACGAACTGCGCCACGCCCATGGCCGGGCGCTGGGCGAACAACGCCGCGAAGACCGCGCCGAACTCGACCGCGTCTTCGGCGAGACGATCCGCAGCCTCTCTGCCCTCGATTTTTCCGCCCGCGTCTCCGGCGAGATGCCCGAGGCGTGGCGCGACATGGCCGACACGCTGAACGGCGCGCTCGACGAGATTCAGAAGCACCTGGCTTCCGCCGCTGATCGCGCCATGGAAAGCGACCGCCTCGTCGGCACGCTTGCGTCCGGTGCCGGCAGCCTTTCGGCCCGTTCGGCCGAGCAGTCGGCAAGCCTCATCGAAACCGCCAATGCGCTCGGCGCCATCGTCGGGCGTGTGCGCCAGACGCTTGATGAGACCCGCAAGGCCCAGTCCGCTGCGCTTGCGACGCAGGATTCGGTGACGCAGAGCGGCAATATCGTCGGCGAAGCCATGTCGGCGATGGCCGATATCGAGGCGTCGGCGGAAAAGATCGGCCAGATCATCGGCGTCATCGACGAAATCGCTTTCCAGACCAACCTGCTTGCGCTCAATGCCGGCATCGAGGCGGCCCGCGCCGGCGATAGCGGTCGCGGCTTTGCGGTCGTCGCACAGGAGGTGCGGGCACTCGCCCAGCGCTCTGCGGACGCGGCGCGTGAGATCAAGCAGCTCGTCACCAGCACCAAGTCGCAGGTCGAGACCGGCGTCGAGCATGTTCATCGCACGCAGGATGCGATCGGCAACATCGTGCGCCAGGTCGAGGGCATTAACAACGCCATCACCGGCATCGTTCGCGAAAGCGCCGTCGATGCCGAAGGGCTCGATGGCGTCACGGCCGAGATCGGCCGTACCAGCCGCGCGCTGGAAGCGGATGCATCGGATGCCGGCCGCATAGGCGCGGCAGGGCAGGACCTTCACACCGTCATCCTCGAACTCGGCCGCACGATCCGCGAATTCCGCGTTGCCGCGCAGCGTGATGCCCGCCCGGTCCGCACGGCTCCGGTGATGCCGCGCGCTGTTGCAGAGCCTGTGGCGACGGATGCCGCTCCCCTCGATTTCCTGACGGCGCGTGCCGTCGGCTTTGGAGGGTGAGATGGCGAAGCGGCAGCCCAGACACTGGTTCTCCACGACGCGCAGCCTGGCTTCGGAAGACGGCCTGCCGCCCGCGCCGAACGGGGGAACGATGACCTCAGACAGACGCAGCCCCCGAAACTGGCTCATACAAGGAACCCGGTAATGGCGAGCAAGAAAGCCGCTCAGAAAAGTTTAAGCCTTGCCCCCGTGCTCGATCTCAACGAGGCGACGGCGCTGCACCAGCAGCTCATGGGCCTCAAGGGCAACCCGCTGGTCATCGACGCCTCGGCGGTCGAGCGGGTCGGCGCGCTCTGTGCCCAGGTTCTGATGGCCGGCGCCAAGAGCTGGGAGGAGGAAGGCAAGCCTTTCACCTTCGGCAAGGTTTCCGACCCTTTCATGAAGACAATGCAACTTATCGGCGTGAATATTGATCACTTGCTGGCACAGGAGGCTGGGCAATGAAGAAAAAAGTTTTGACCGTGGATGATTCCCGGACAATCCGGAACATGCTTCTCGTGACCCTCAACAATGCGGGTTTCGAGACGATCCAGGCGGAAGACGGCGTCGAGGGCCTCGAAGTCCTCGAGAATGCCAATCCCGACGTTATCGTCACCGATATCAACATGCCGCGCCTCGATGGCTTCGGCTTCATCGAAGGCGTGCGCCGCAACGAGAAGTTCCGGGCGATCCCGATCCTCGTTCTGACCACCGAAAGCGATGCCGAGAAGAAGAACCGCGCCCGTCAGGCCGGTGCGACGGGCTGGATCGTCAAGCCCTTCGATCCGACCAAGCTGATCGACGCAATCGAGCGCGTTACCGCCTAATCCCTCAGCCAGGATTACTCCCGATGGATATGAACGAAATCAAAGAGATCTTTTTCCAGGAATGCGAGGAGCAGCTCGCCGAACTGGAATCCGGTCTTTTGAAGCTGAACGACGGGGATCGCGACCCGGAAACGGTCAACGCCGTGTTCCGTGCCGTGCATTCGATCAAGGGCGGTGCCGGTGCATTCGGCCTCGATGACCTCGTTTCCTTCGCCCATGTGTTCGAGACGACACTGGATTGCGTTCGATCCAATAAGCTGGAGCCGACCCAGGATGTCCTGAAGGTCATGCTGAAGTCCGCCGACGTTCTGGCGGACTTGACCAATGCGGCACGCGACGGCGGAAGCGTCGACGAAGCGCGCAGCCGTACCCTGATCCGCGAGCTGGAAGCGCTCGCTCATGGCGAGGCTCCGGCCGCCGCCGAAGCTCCGGCCCCGAAGCCCACAGCCGTTGCTCCTAAGACGGCCGCCCCCGCACCGGCGCCGGTGGTGGTTGAAAAGCCTGCCGTCAATGACGAAGGCTTCCAGCCCATCCCCTTCTCCTTCGGCGATTTCGACGAAGAGCCGGCCGGCCACTACGTGCCGACCATCCAGATCGCCTTCAAGCCGAAGAAGGACCTCTACGCCAAGGGCAACGAAGCTGTCCTCCTGCTGCGCGACGTCTCTCGTCTTGGCGAGATGAGCGTCTACTGCGACATGGACGCTCTGCCCACGCTCGACAAGATGAATCCGGAGGAAGCCTATTTCTCCTGGAAGATCTCTGTCACCACCGAAAAGGGCGAGGACGGCGTGCGCTCCGTCTTCGAATTCGCCGAGTGGGATTGCGATCTCGATATCCAGACCATCGAGGAGGAAATCGTCGGTGAGGTGACGGAAAACGAAGAGCAGCCGATGCAGCCGGTGCCCTTCGACCTGTCGATGCTCGACGAAGGTGCGTCCGCAGCCGGTGACGAGCCGATCATCGAAAGCGACGCTGCGGCTGCCGTTGCCGCCGCGGAAACCGCCACCAAGGTTGCGCAGGCCGCAAGCCGCGCTGCCGACAACAAGGCGGCATCCGCTGCCGCCTCGGCCGCAAGTGCCGCCCAGGCCAACCAGGCCGCTGCCGCCGGTCAGACGATCCGCGTCGATCTCGACCGCGTCGATCGCCTGATCAACCTCGTCGGCGAGCTCGTCATCAACCAGGCGATGCTCTCGCAGAGCGTAGTCGAGAACGACACCAACGGCACGTCCTCGATCAATATGGGTCTCGAAGAGCTGCAGCAGCTCACCCGCGAGATCCAGGATTCGGTCATGGCCATCCGCGCGCAGCCGGTGAAGCCGGTCTTCCAGCGCATGGCCCGTACCGTCCGCGAAATCGCCGACATCACCGGCAAGTCGGTCCGCCTCATCACCGAAGGCGAGAACACCGAAGTCGACAAGACCGTCATCGACAAGCTCGCCGAGCCGCTGACGCACATGATCCGCAACGCGGTCGACCACGGCCTCGAAATGCCGGAGAAGCGCGAAGCCCTCGGCAAGAACCCGGAAGGCACGGTTCGCCTGACGGCAAAGCACCGTTCGGGTCGCATCGTCATCGAACTGGCCGACGACGGCGCTGGCATCAACCGCGAGAAAGTGCGCCAGAAGGCCATCGACAACGACCTGATCGCGGCCGATGCCAACCTGTCGGACGAGGAAATCGACAACCTGATCTTCCACGCCGGCTTCTCCACCGCCGACAAGGTGTCGGACCTGTCCGGCCGCGGCGTCGGCATGGACGTCGTCAAGCGCTCGATCCAGGCGCTCGGCG
>CBFGOD010000146.1:0-9730 GCA_965650295.1 uncultured Shinella sp.
CCGGCGGGCACTGGAAGGGAAGCGAGACGGTACGGCAGGCGAAGGAGATCTGGTGCGTGCGCACATCCGAGGTCTTCGCCGCGATGCGCGCGCCCCTGGCCGAAAGCCATCCGGATCTCGACGACTTCTGCGATGACTACACAATCGGTTTCGAGACGTTCGCACGCGTCACGGGCCGGCCGCTGCGCGTCGTCCCCGCTGCAATCCATCATGCCGTCAACGACGACCTTATCGCCTTCGACCCGCCCCCCTATGTCGTGCCGAGTTCCGGGTTGATCGTGATTGCCCATGTGCTCGCCAATATCGCTGCCCCGGGGGACCGTGTTTCTCTCGCCGGGTTCGGCCACGAAGGCTGGGAATGGCACCCCTTTGCGGCCGAGCGGCGCTGGGTGGACGCTCACGTCGCCGCCGGCCGCCTCGACCGCCTCGATCCTCCTCCCGCCTCCCGGAGACGTTGACCCATGTCCTACAGAATGTCCCGCGCCGCCTATGCCGGCATGTTCGGCCCCACCACGGGCGACAAGGTGCGCCTTGCCGATACCGAGCTCTTCGCCGAGGTGGAGAAGGATTTCACCACCTATGGCGACGAGGTGAAGTTCGGCGGCGGCAAGGTCATTCGCGACGGCATGGGACAAAGCCAGGCGACACGCGGGGAGGGTGCCGTCGATACCGTCATCACCAATGCGCTGATCATCGATCACACCGGCATCTTCAAGGCCGACGTCGGTTTGAAGAACGGCCGCATCGCCGGGCTCGGAAAGGCCGGCAATCCCGATACGCAGCCAGGTGTCACGATCATCGTCGGCCCTTCCACGGAAGTCATCGCCGGCGAGGGCAAAATCCTGACGGCAGGTGGCATGGATGCGCATATCCACTATATCTGCCCGCAGCAGATCGAGGAGGCGTTGGCCAGCGGCATCACGACCATGCTCGGCGGCGGCTCCGGCCCTGCCCATGGCACGCTTGCCACCACCTGCACCGGCGCCTGGCACATCGAGCGCATGATCGAGAGTTTCGATGCTTTACCGATGAACCTCGCGCTCGCCGGCAAGGGCAATGCCTCGCTGCCCGCACCCATCGAGGAAATGGTGAAGGCCGGCGCCTCATCGCTGAAACTGCACGAGGATTGGGGCACGACGCCGGCCGCGATCGACTGCTGCCTTTCGGTGGCGGATGACTACGACGTGCAGGTGATGATCCACACGGACACGCTCAACGAAAGCGGCTTCGTGGAAGACACGATGGCGGCGATCAAGGGCCGCACGATCCATGCTTTCCACACCGAAGGGGCCGGCGGCGGCCACGCGCCCGATATCATCAAGGTCTGCGGTTATGCCAATGTCATCCCGTCCTCGACCAACCCGACGCGACCCTACACGGTCAATACCATTGCCGAGCATCTCGACATGCTGATGGTCTGCCATCACCTGTCGTCGTCGATCCCGGAGGACATCGCCTTCGCCGAAAGCCGTATCCGCAAGGAGACGATTGCCGCCGAGGACATCCTGCACGATATCGGCGCCTTCTCGATCATTTCCTCCGACAGCCAGGCCATGGGCCGCGTCGGCGAAGTCTCGATCCGCACCTGGCAGACGGCCGACAAGATGAAGCGTCAGCGCGGGCGCCTCCAAGGTGAGACGGGCGAGAACGACAACCTGCGCATCCGCCGCTATATCGCGAAATACACGATCAATCCGGCCATCGCGCAGGGCCTGAGCCATGAGATCGGCTCCATCGAGGTCGGCAAGCGGGCGGACCTCGTGTTGTGGTCTCCAGCCTTCTTCGGTGTGAAGCCTGATATGGTGCTGCTCGGCGGCACCATCGCCATGGCGCCGATGGGCGATCCGAATGCCTCCATCCCCACGCCGCAGCCGGTGCATTACCGCCCGATGTTCGGGGCGTTCGGCAAGATGCGCACCAACAATTCCGTCACCTTTGTCTCGCAGGCGGCGATCGACCTCGGTTTGCGCGCGCGGCTCGGCGTTGCCAAGCAGCTTCTGCCGGTGCGCAACACGCGCAAGATCTCCAAGGCCTCGATGGTGCTCAACGATCTGACGCCGCATATAGAGGTGGATCCGGAAACGTATGAGGTGCGGGCGGATGGTGAACTGTTGACCTGCGAACCCGCCACCGTGCTGCCGATGGCGCAGCGCTATTTCCTGTTTTGAGGTTCAAAACGGGACAGTTAAACTTCTATCGAATGCCTTAGCCGTCTCTGAAAGAAAATGCTCTATGGTCCCTCCATAGACAATGGAGCGACGTATGCGCAGCAGGCTGGCCCTCTGGTTGAGGGCACAGATAGACTTTGGCGGTTCGGAAATGAGGGCCGATATCGGGACCTTGTTTTTGAACACCATTCTCGTGGTGACGGCCTTCGTGGCCGCCGCATACCTGATGTTTGCTCCGATTTTCGAGAATTTCGGCCTCTTGCACCGTGAATCCGGCGCCACACTCGGCTTGGGTGGCGCCACGACAGCGCTGACGGTGGCAAGCGTCACCGCACTGCTGGCCTGGCTGCTCGCCAAGGCGATCCATGAACTCTCCCTTTCACGGGCGGAATTCGAGCGAATGAGCCGGCTCGACCGGCTCTCGGGTCTTTTGAACCGTCGGGCTTTTTCCGAAGCCATGGTGGAGGCGAAGGTTAACGGTTTCTTCGTGCTGTTCGATGTCGATCGCTTCAAGGCCGTCAACGATATGCATGGTCATGCCGTGGGCGATGCGGCCATCGTCGCTGTATCGGAAGAGCTGAAACGGGTTTTTGAACCGAACCACCTCGTCGGTCGCTTCGGCGGCGAGGAGTTTGCGGTGCTGATCTTCGGTGACGACCGCGGCGATTGCAGTCTGCTGGTCGAGGAGGCGCGCCGCTCCGTGGCGGCGCGGCGCATCGAAACAGGCGAGGGTACGGTATCGGTGACCCTTTCCGCCGGGATTGCCGATCATGCGCCCGATCGGTCCTTCGATGCCATCTTCGAGGCAGCGGACCGGGCTCTTTATCTGGCAAAGTCTTTTGGTCGCGACCGCGCCATCCATGAGGATCAAGGCGACGAACTGCTGGCACCGAGCCGCCGCGTCGCTGCCGGTGGCCGTCGCCGCTGATAGCTGCGGCAAATGGCAGAAGCGAGCGTATCGACGGTTTCCTTGCCGGTACAAACATGCTTTTGTCGGAGCCTATTCATCGACTTCAGAGGTCGCACGTGCCCTATCGCTCCACGCACATCCTGCCGCCCGGCGCCGGCGGGCACCCCACGCCCATCGATATCGTGGTGTTGGCGCATGATCAGCGCCATGTCCGCCGCAAGCTCCTGCACATGCAGCATGACGACGTCGTGATGCTCGATCTGAAGGAGCCGGTGCAGCTTGCGCATGGCGATCTGCTCTTGACCGAGACGGGTGAGACCATCGAGGTGATCGCCGCCGAGGAATTGCTCTATGAGGTGACACCGCGCGATCGGCTGCATCTCGTCGAACTCGCCTGGCATCTCGGCAATCGCCACCTGCCGGCCCAGATCGAGGAAGCGCGCGTGCTCATCCTGCGCGATCACGTCATTCGCGACATGCTGCTCGGGCTCGGCGCCGTGGTGCGCGAGGTTTCGGAGCCGTTCCATCCCGTGCGTGGCGCCTATCATGGCTCCGGCCATGGCCATCATCACCACAGCCATGGCTGATACATCGCCGATATCGCTGGTCCGCCTCATGGCCTGGCTTTCGCCCGCCTTTCCGGTCGGGGCGTTTTCCTATTCCGGCGGGCTGGAGCAGGCGGCGGGCGATGGCGATGTGCGCGATGCCGAAACGCTGCGGAGCTGGCTCGACAGCCTCCTGTCGCAGGGCACGCTTTGGAATGATGCCGTGCTGCTGGCCGAGGCGCATCGTGTCGTGGATGATGACGAACGGCTGGCGGCCGTAGCGGAACTGGCCGAGGCCTTGTCCGGTTCGGCGGAGCGCCATCGCGAGACGATGCTGCAAGGCAGTGCGTTCCTGACGGCGGCGGCGAGCTGGCCGCATGGTGTTTTGCAGCGGCTTGGCGAGGCCGCCGCTTATCCCGTCGCGGTGGGGGCGGTTGCCGGTGGACATGGTGTTGCAGTGGAGGCCGCGCTGACGGCCTATCTGCATTCTCTTGTTTCGAACCTCGTCTCGGTCGCGATTCGTTGCGGTGTCATCGGCCAGCGGGACGGCGTGGCGGTGCTGGCCGGGCTGGAGCAGACGATCGTTGCGCTTGCCGGCTCCGCTGCTGCCTCGACGCTCGAGGATCTCGGCTCGTCGGCAATCCGCGCGGATATTGCGAGCCTGCGCCATGAGACCCTGACGACACGGCTTTTCCGTTCATAAGCGGAGTTGCCGCAACGCGCCTGACGGGGCAGTTTTTCAATGATCGGCTATGGCATTCCCGGCCATGGCCCGGAACAATCCGGAGATTGGCATGACATCGAAGAACGGTCCCCTGCGCGTCGGTATCGGCGGTCCCGTTGGCTCGGGCAAGACGGCGCTCACCGAGAAGCTTTGCAAGGCGATGCGCGAACACTATTCCCTCGCCGTTGTCACCAACGACATCTACACCAAGGAGGATGCGGAGGCGCTGGTGCGCATGCAGGCGCTGCCGTCCGAGCGCATCGTCGGCGTCGAGACGGGTGGCTGCCCGCACACGGCCATTCGCGAGGATGCGACGATCAACCTCCAGGCGATCGCCGATCTCAATCGCCGCATCCCTGATCTCGACGTGGTGTTCATCGAGTCCGGCGGGGACAATCTCGCCGCAACCTTCTCGCCCGATCTTGCCGATCTGACGATCTATGTCATCTCCGTCTGTCAGGGCGAGGAAATACCGCGCAAGGGCGGGCCGGGCATCACGCGGTCCGACCTTCTCGTCATCAACAAGAAGGACCTTGCGCCGTATGTCGGCGCCGATCTTGATGTGATGGAACGGGATGCCGGGCGCATGCGTGCCGCTCGTCCCTTCGTTTTCTCCGACATGAAGCGCGGTGACGGTGTCGAGCGCATCGTCGATTTCCTGCGCGTGCAGGGTGGTCTTTAGAGCTTTGTTTTACCGCCTTCTCCCACGCCGCAGCGATCTCGCTTCGGCTGGGAATGCTCTCGTCAGAGCCGGCGAAGCGCTTCCGGATCACCGATATGCACGAGGCGGCCGCGGACATTGACGCCGTAGCTGCGCAGCATGGAGAAGGCGCGCGAGAGGGCTTCCGGCGCCAGCCCCAGTTTACCGGCAAGCAGGCTCTTCTGGTAGGGCAGGCGCAAGCTCGTGGCCTTGCCCTCGGCTGTGCAATGGGCCAGCAGATAACGCGCCACGCGTTGCGGGGCGGTGTGCAGCCGGTCGTTGGCCAGGCTTGCATAGGCCTTGGCGAGCTGGGCGGACAGCGCGTTGGTGAGTGCAACCGCGAGGTCCGGCCGGCGGCTTGCGATGTCGCGCACGCGCTTCAGGTCGAAGCGGGCAATGAGGGCCGGTTCGGCGGCCTGGGCCGTGGCGGTGTAGCGGCTGCCATCGAGCACGACGCTTGCACCGATGAGATCGCCGGGGCCATAGAGCTCGACATCGGCCTCGCGGCCATCGGGATCGAGCTTGTAGGCGCGGACATAGCCTGACAGCACGCAATGCAGGAGATCGGCAGGTTCACCCTCGCGGAAGAGGATCTGGCGCGCCGGCAGGTTGCCGATCACCGCAATCTCCATCATCGCCGCGACGCTTTCCACGCCGAGCGCCGCCAGGAGGCCGGAACTCAGCAGGGTTTCCCGTTCCCGTGCACCGGGTTTCATCAGCCTGTTCATCGATCTCACTCCGTGCTCCCGCAGGCATTCCTTGCTCTTTGATGGGAGAACGATAGTCGAGGTCGGGCAATCCTTACTTGATTTCGATCAATCAACGAAAAAACGGCCGGCTCGAAATCAATCGAACCGGCCGTTTTGGGTCGAGCCGTGCTGGTCTACTCGGCCGCGAGCGGCGAGTGATGCACGACGGTGAAGGGCTTGCGCTCACCGGGTCCCTTCTTCTCGAGCGTCTCGATGCGCTTTTCGAGATCGGCGACGTCGCGGCTCGTCTGGTCGGCGAGGCGGGTCAGCGCCTCCGGCTCCATGGCGAGCAACTCCTGATCCTTCCTGCCGACGAAGCGGCCGAAGGCCCAGGCGAGCAGGCGGGACAGGTCGTCCATGATCAGGAAGAACGAGGGCACGACGACGAGCGAGAGCACCGTCGAGACGATGATGCCGCCGATCACGGCGATTGCCATTGGCGAGCGGAACGACCCGCCTTCGCCGACGCCGAGCGCCGAGGGCAGCATGCCCGCGGACATCGCGATCGAGGTCATGACGATCGGGCGGGCGCGTTTGCGGCCGGCTTCGATCATCGCTTCCACACGGTGCATGCCCTTGTGCATCATCTCGATGGCGAAATCGACGAGCAGGATGGCGTTCTTCGTCACGATGCCCATCAGCATCAGGATGCCGATGAGAACGGGCATGGAGAGCGCGTTCTGCGTCAGGATCAGGCCGGCTGCCACGCCGCCGATGGCGAGCGGCAGCGAGAACAGGATGGTGAAGGGCTGGATCACATCCTTGAAGAGCAGGATGAGAACCATCAGCACCAGCAGCAGGCCGAGCAGCATGGCATTGCCGAAGGACTGGACCATTTCCGCCTGTACTTCGGCGTCACCGCTTTCCGTGAACTGCACGGTCGGCGGGATATCGACGCTGGCGGCGATCTCCTTGAAGCGGGCGGTTGCCGTGTCGAGCGCCACGCCCGGTCGCAGGTCGGAGCCGATCTGTACGACGCGGTTGCGGTTATGGCGCTTCACCGAGCTCGGGCCTTCCGAATACTCGATGTCGGCGACGCTCGACAGCGGCACGAACTGGCCGGCGGCCGTCTGGATCTTCAGGTTGCGGATCGCACCGAGATCTGTCCGGAAGTTCCGGTCGACCTGAACGCGGATCGGGATCAGGCGATCATCCAGCGAAACCTTGCTGAGCTGGGAATCGATATCGCCGATGGTGGCAACGCGGATGACTTCCGAAATCTGCGCGGTGGTGATACCGAGGCGCGCCATCTGGTCGTCGCGGGGACGGATCTGCAGCTCCGGACGCGGCAGCGAGCCTTCCGAACTGACATTGGACAGGATCGGATCCGCACGCAGCTTGGCTTCCAGCAAACCGACGGTGGCGTTGAGATCGGCCTCGTTGTTGGAGAGCACGTTGAAGGCAAGGTCACGCTCGCCGCGGTCGTTGAGCTTGATGATGCGGACGTCGGGGATTGCGCGGAGCGTCGCAAAAATTTCCTTCTCGATATCCCACTGCGGACGGAGGCGGCCCTTGGCTTCCATTTTAGGCAGATAGGGGCCGATAAGCGGAATCTTGCCGGCCACGTCATTGACGAGCTTGTGCAGCAGCGAATGCTCCAGCTTGTCGAGAATGACGGTTACGGATGCGCGGCGCAGTTCGAGATCGCCCTTGGGCGAGGAGCCGCCCAGCACGAAGACCCCCGCGACACCGTTGATATTCTTCACGCTGTCGTAGATCTTCGTGGTGGTGCGATCGGTATCGGCCAGCATGGCATCCGGCGGCAGTTCGACGGACAGCACGATGCGGGAGGCGTCTTCCGGCGGCAGGAAGCTGCCGGGCACGGTCGAGAGAAGCATGACCGAGCCGATGAGGAAGGCGATGGCCGCGGCGAGCGTGGCATAGCGCGCATACCAGGTGCCCGTCGTCTTGCTCACGAGCCAGGTGTAGCCGCGCATGAAGCGGCCTTCCTCTTCCTCGCCATGGCCATCCGCATCGCCGGAGCGCATGAGATAGGCCGCCATGACCGGCGTGATCAGGCGCGCCACGACAAGGGAGAAGAACACCGCGACGGCGACCGTCAGGCCGAACTGGATGAAGTACTGGCCCGCGATGCCCGGCATGAAGGAGACGGGGACGAAGACGGCGATGATGGTGAACGTCGTCGCGATGACGGCGAGGCCGATTTCATCCGCCGCCTCGATAGCCGCGCGATAGGGCGTCTTGCCCATGCGGATATGCCGCGCGATGTTTTCGATCTCCACGATCGCATCATCGACCAGGATGCCGGTGGCGAGCGTCAGCGCCAGGAAGGAGACGAGGTTCAGCGAGAAGCCCATCAAATCCATGACGAAGAAGGTGGGTATGGCCGAAAGCGGCAGGGCAACGGCGGAGATCAGCGTCGCGCGCCAGTTGCGCAGGAAGAGAAGCACCACGATGGTCGCCAGCAGCGCGCCTTCGATGAGCGTGTGGAGTGCAGACTCATAGTTGCCGTAGGTGAAGTAAACCGCATCGTCCACCAGTTCGATGGATGTGTCGGGATACTGCTTGCGCACCTTTTCCAGCGCGCTGGCGACGGATTCGGCGACGGTTACTTCGCTCGCGCCCTTGGAGCGGAAAACGGCGAAGGTGACGACCGGGTTGCCGTTGAAACGCGAGAAGGAACGCGGCTCTTCGTAGGTGTCGGTGATCTTGCCCAATTCCGAGAGACGCACGAAGCGGCCGTTCGGCAGGGTGATCATCGTGTTGGTGAGCTTTTCGACGGAGCGGGCGTCGCCAAGCGTGCGGATCGCCTGCTCGGCACCGGCAATCTGGCCGCGGCCCGAGCCGGCATCGGCGTTCATGCTGCGGACCTGACGGTTCACGTCTGCGGCCGAAATGCCGAAAGACTCGAGCTTGTCGGGATTGAGATCGACGCGGACTTCGCGATCGGCGCCGCCGAAGCGGTCGATCTTGCCGATGCCCGGCTGGCCCTGCAGGGCGCGCTTGACCTTGTCGTCGACGAACCACGACAGCTCTTCCAGCGTCATGTTGGGCGAGGAGACAGCAAAGGTCTGGATGGCCTGGCCTTCGACATCGACCTTGGTGACGACAGGTTCGTCAACGGAGGCCGGCAGGTCGCTACGGATGCGGTCGATCGCGTCCTTGACGTCCTGAAGCGCCTGGTTGGTCGGCTTTTCGATCTCGAAGACGACCGACGTCAGCGAGCTGCCGTCGGTCACGGTCGACATGATGTCCTTGACGCCTTCGATACCGGCGACAGCATCCTCGATTTCCTTGGTGACCTGCACCTCGAGTTCGGCCGGTGCGGCACCGCTCTGCGTCACCGTGATGGCGACGATCGGCACGTCGATGTTCGGGAACCGCGTGATCGGCAGCGAATAAAAGGAGGATATGCCGACATAGATCAGCAGGAAAAAGGCGAGCAGCGGCGCAATCGGATTGCGAATGGACCAAGCTGAAAAGTTCATGTCCCCAAAGTCCTTGTAAAGAGACCAGACGCTAACAGGGCTCCGGCCCCTCCCGGATTACCCATCATGCCACCGGACACCCCCGCCCGGCATTATAGACCCTTTTGCAAAAGGTCCTTACGTCATTTCGTTGCCGAGGCCTGCTCGGCATGCACCGGATTGACCTTGTCGCCATCGCGGACATAGGCGCCGGCCTTGGCCACGACCTCGTCGCCGGCCTTCAGGCCGCTGACGATTTCGAGGACCTGGCCGTCCTGGATGCCGGTTTCCACCGGCACGAGCTTGACGACGCCGTTCTCGACCTTGCGGGCCACCGTCTTGCCATCGGCTGTTGTGATGGCCGAGAGCGGCAGCACGAGGCCTTCATGCTGCTGGACGATGATCTCCGCGCTGGCGCACATGCCGGCGCGCGCCTTGCCCGGTTCGTCGAAGCGAATGTAGACGCGACCAAGCCGGCTCTGCGGATCAAGCGTCGGCTCGACGAG
>CBFGOD010000147.1:0-9679 GCA_965650295.1 uncultured Shinella sp.
CTGGTCGTGCCCATCGTGTTCTTCCAGAATGCGCAGGCCAAGGCCGAAGAGCAGGGGAGGTAAGCTCATGAACACCTGGTCCCGTTTCAATATCGCATCGGTCGTTCTCGGCTTTTCCTTCCTCTATCTGCCGATCGTGCTCTTGGTCGTCTTTTCCTTCAACGAGTCCAAGCTCGTGACGGTCTGGGCCGGCTTCTCGACCAAATGGTACGTCTCGCTGTTCCACAATCAGGGCCTGATGGACGCCGCCTGGGTGACGATCCGCGTGGCGCTGATCTCTGCAACGGTGGCCACCGCGCTCGGCACCATGGCGGCGCTGGCCCTGACGCGCTACACGCGCTTCCGCGGCCGGCTCCTGTTTTCCGGCATGGTCTATGCACCGCTCGTCATGCCCGAGGTCATCACCGGCCTGTCGCTGCTCTTGCTCTTCGTCGCCATCGGCTTCGACCGCGGCTTCATCACGGTCATGCTGGCGCATATCACCTTCTCGATGTGCTTCGTGACGGTGGTGGTGCAGTCGCGCCTCCTGTCCTTCGATCGCTCGATCGAGGAGGCGGCGCTCGATCTCGGCGCAACCCCGGTCAGGACCTTCCTGGAGGTGACGCTGCCGGTTATCGCGCCGGCCGTGCTGTCCGGCTGGATGCTGGCGCTGACGTTGTCGCTTGACGACCTCGTCATCTCCTCGTTCACGTCAGGCCCCGGTGCCACAACGCTGCCGATGAAGATCTACAGCCAGGTGCGCCTCGGCGTGACGCCTGAGATCAACGCGGCCTGCACGCTGCTCATCGGTTTCGTCGCCATCGGCGTGATCATCGCCTCGGTCATGACCAAGCGGCGCGAAGTGCAGCGCCAGCGCGACGAGCAGGCGGCCTTCGCGGGCCGCTGAGCATTCCGGGAAAATGCGATTACTGGCGGGGCTGCTGCCCCGTCAGGATCGAGATCGGCGAGATCACCGGCTCCGGCCAGGAACCGCCGATGAAGAAGCTGATGGCCGGGTTGACCACCGCCGCGTCCGCCTGCGGCCGATCGGCCAGCGTTCCGGCAAGCGCCAGGCTGCCCGAACGATAGGGGATCATGCCGGACAGCGTCAGAAGCTTCTCGTTCCCCTCGATTTCCGCCTTGGTGAGTTCGGCAATGCCGCGGTCGAGCCGGGCCTCGAGATCGGCACGCACGAAATCGAAGGACCCGTCCGCAGCGCTGGAAAAGTTGAAGAACGCGTTCTTCGACGCCTGTTCCTCGAAGGCCTGACGGTTGAAATGGGTGAGTGTGCCCGGCCCCATGCGCAGGCGGAACTGGCCCGACATGTCCGACACCGTCGTTGCCCAGAGCGGACGATCCGTCGAAAGCTCGAAATCGGCCGAGCCATGGCCCGACGGCAGCGGTCCTGGAAGTGCGAGCGTGCTGACGATCGTGCCGATATCGACATTGCTCAGCGACATCTGCAACTGCGCACCACCTCGAAAACCCTGTTCGTTGAGCGCGATGCGGCCGGTCATGCGGCCATCGAGAAGTGTGCTGTCACCGACGTCGAACGACGCGCGGCCGTTTTCGATGCGCATGCCGGCGGCAAGACCCTGAAGCGAAAAGGGCGCGAAATCTGCCGTCTTGGCGGAAAGACGCAGGTCCATGCCGAACTGGTGTATGAAGGCCGTGTCGAGGGGAGTGGCGGTTTCCTCCGAGCCCGGCATCGGCGAGAAGGCCGAAAGCAGCGCCTTCAGGTCGATATGATCGAAGGCCAGCGTCCCGCCGATCTGCGGCAGATCCTTGGGCGGCAGTTTGACGTCGAGCACCCCGGTCGCCTCGGCATTGTTCAGGGCAAGCTTCACGTCTTCGAGCTTGGCCGAATACCCTGCCGTTGTCACCTTCGCTTCGACATTCACCTGTCCGACATTGCCGATGGCGGGGATATCCTTGCCGCGCCAGGCCAGCAGATGAGCAAGCGAGGGGGTCGAAAGCTGCATGGTGCCGGTAACGAAAGCGGCGTTGGACAGATTGGCCGCACCCTCGAAGTTGAGCGTTGCAGGATCGGCGGAAAGGCTGGTGCGGACATTGGCGTTGCGCCCGGCCAGCAGCGACAGGGGCCGGTCGCAGCCGAAGGTCCAGTGCGTCATTTCGCCGTTGACGATGCCGGAGAGCGAAAGATCCATGGGCTGCCGGAGCGATGGCCAGGTGACGGTGCCGTTGATGTCGGAGATACGATAAGCCCTTGTCTCGGTTGCGCGCGCGACTTCGAGAATGCCATCGGTGATGGTGATCGTGCCCAGGCGTTCGCTCGGCATGGCCGCGATCGCCTGTCCCTCGGGCGTCGCGGCGGTCGCTGCGATCGCCTGCGCCAGCCAGCCGCTGTGTTTCCAGTTGAAGACGCCTGCCGGGCCCCAGCCGGCATGAACCGTCGGGCGCGCCAGTTCGAGATCGCTGAAGGTTGGCCGGCCGCGCACGGCGCCAATCAGATCGAAGGTCGCCGAGACGGCTTCGATGGACGCCAGTTCCTCGCTCTTGCCGTTCACGACACGGCTGGTGACGCGCACATTGCCGAGCGTCACGCGCGGATAGGGCCAGAAGGAGAATTCCGGGGCTTTGCCGATATGCACGTCGGCGCCCGTCCAGTTCTCCAGCGTTTCCTCGATCGCCCTGCCGACCGTATCCGCCTGCAGGAGGAAGGGAACGCTGATGCGCACCGCAAAAAACAGCACGAGCGCGACAAGGAGACCCCGCACCAGGAGCTTCGGACGGATGAAACGGAACGGGGTCATTCGGGCATGCATCCTCTGCCGCCGGCTTTCTCATTATGGTTGCGCGAAGGGGATAGGCGCTCGTGGCGAAGAAATCAAATGCCGCCATGGCGGAATTGCGTTCACCGGTGCCGCGAACCGGCAGCCGATGCTTTTTATTGCGACGCAACATGGTATACGAATATAATGGATTGGAGGAAAGCATGACGTCAGAATTGCCCCTGTGGGAACCTTCGGCCGAGATCCTGGCGACAAGCCCGATGGCCCTGTTCATGAAGGTCGCCGGCCGCATCGCCGGCCACGACATCACGACCTATGATGCGCTTCACGCCTGGTCCGTCGAAGACCGCGCCGCCTTCTGGACGGCCGTCTGGGACGAATGCGGGGCAATCGGCGAAAAGGGCGGCGTCGCGCTCGAGAATGGCGAGGGCATGCTGGATGCCCGGTTCTTCCCCGAGGGCCGTCTGAATTTTGCGGAAAACCTGCTCCAAAAAACCGGTATCGAGGATGCCATCGTCTTCCGCGGGGAGGACAAGGTCTCCTATCGCTGGTCCTGGGACGACCTTCGCGCCCGTGTCTCGAAACTCCAGCAGGCCTTTGCCGCCATGGGGATCAAGGAGGGGGACCGTGTCGCCGCCATGATGCCGAACATGCCGGAAACCATCGCCTGCATGCTCGCCGCCGCCTCGCTCGGCGCCATCTGGTCGTCCTGCTCGCCTGATTTCGGCGAACAGGGCGTGCTCGACCGCTTCGGCCAGATCACGCCGAAACTGTTCATCACCTGCGATGCGTACTGGTATGCCGGCAAGCTGCAGGATGTCTCCGCCAAGGTGCAGGCCGTGGCCGGCAAGCTCGGCGTGCCCGTGCTCGTGGTGCACTATGCCGGCGATGCGGACGCACTGGCCGGCGCGCTGCCGGATGGCCGCACGCTCGACGCGCTGACCGCGCCCTATGAGGCAAAGCCGCTCACCTTCGCGCAGCTTCCCTTCCGCCACCCGCTCTATATCCTCTTCTCCTCGGGCACGACGGGCGTGCCGAAATGCATCGTGCATTCGACCGGCGGCACGCTCTTGCAGCACCTGAAGGAACACAGCCTGCATTGCGGCCTCGTCGAGGGCGACCGGCTGTTTTACTTCACCACCTGTGGCTGGATGATGTGGAACTGGCTGGTCTCGGGCCTCGCCGTCGGCGCCACGCTCTGCCTGTTCGACGGTTCGCCCTTCCATCCCGATGGCAACGTGCTGTTCGACTATGCGCAGGACGAAAAGTTTGCGGTCTTCGGCACGTCGGCCAAATATATCGACGCCGTGCGCAAGGGCGGCTTCACGCCGCGCACGACGCATGACCTGTCGAGCCTGCGGCTCCTCACCTCCACCGGCTCGCCGCTTTCGCCGGAAGGCTTCTCCTTCGTCTACGAGGGCATCAAGCCGGACGTGCAGCTCGCCTCCATCTCCGGCGGCACGGATATCGTCTCCTGCTTCGTGCTCGGTGTTCCCTTGAAGCCGGTCTGGCGCGGCGAGATCCAGGGCGCCGGCCTCGGCCTTGCCATGGATGTCTGGGACGAGGACGGCCATCCCGTGCGCGGCGAGAAGGGCGAGCTGGTCTGCACCAAGGCCTTCCCCTCCATGCCGGTCATGTTCTGGAACGATGCCGATGGCGCAAAGTACCGCGCCGCCTATTTCGAACGATTCGACAATGTCTGGTGCCATGGCGACTTCGCCGAATGGACAGGCCATGACGGCATCATCATCCATGGCCGCTCGGACGCGACGCTGAACCCCGGCGGCGTGCGCATCGGCACGGCTGAGATCTACAACCAGGTCGAACAGCTGGAAGAGGTCGCCGAGGCGCTGTGCATCGGCCAGGATTGGGACGATGACGTGCGTGTCGTGCTCTTCGTGCGCCTCGCCCCCGGCAAGATACTCGATGAGGCGCTGGAAAAGACGATCCGGACGAAGATCCGCACCGGTGCTTCGCCGCGCCATGTGCCGGCAAAGATCATAGAGGTCGCGGACATTCCGCGCACCAAATCCGGCAAGATCGTCGAGCTTGCGGTGCGCGAAGTCGTGCATGGCCGGCCGGTCAAGAACAAGGAGGCGCTCGCCAATCCGGAGGCGCTGGACCTTTTCGCCAATCTCGCGGCGCTCCAGTCCTGAGTATCGCCGGCATTAACGATTTTTTGCCGGTCGAATTAACCAAACGCACGAAGTTGTGAACAAAAGGTTTGTGCCGGAACGAGCCGGGTAAGGTTTTGTTAAGCCGGAATGGGGCAAGGTCGTCCCAACTTGAGCGCGCCCGATGGAGGGTGTTCCGGTCGCACCCGACCCCGATGGCATGAAGCCGTTCACCTTCGCTTTTGTTGGACAGCATTAAACTATCAGGGCGGCTTCTGCCGCCCTTTTTTTATTCGCCCCTTCAGGCACTCGTCTTGTCCAATGACCGCGACACCAGAAACACCGGAATGAGCCCGACCGCCACAATGATGATCGCGGGCACCCCGGCATCCTCCACCTTCGCCCGAGAGGCATCCTCGTAGACCAGCGTCGCCAGCGTGTTGAAGTTGAACGGACGGAGCATGATCGTCGCCGAGAGCTCTTTCATCGTCTCGATGAAGACGAGGAGGGCGGCCGTCAGCGTCGCCGGGCGCATCATCGGGATGAGCACAGTCCACAGCGTCTGACTGCTGGTGCGGCCGAGCGTGCGTGCGGCCATGTCGAGATGCGGCGAGAGCTTATGGAAGCCGGCATCGATCGTACCCTCGGCCATCGTGAGAAACCGCACCGTGCAGGCATAGATGATGGCAAAGCCGGTGCCGGACAGAAGCAGGCCGGTCGAAATGCCGATGTTAGCGCGCAGGAAAGCATCCACCGCATTGTCGAAATTGGCGAGCGGAATGAGCACGCCCATGGCCAATACCGTACCCGGAACGCCGTAGCCAAAGGAGGCGAAGCGCCCGGCGGCGCTGTTGAGGCGCGAGCGGGTGGTGCGCGCGGCATAGGCCAGCAGGAAGGCGAGCAGCACGGCGACGATGGCTGTCGAGCCGGAGACGAGCACACTGTTCCACAGGGCCGAAAGCAGCCGCGTCGAGGCGAATTCCTCGAGCCGCCGCGCGGCATAGCCGCCCAGAACGTAAACCGGAATGGCGAAGCCGATCACCGGCGGTAGCAGGCAGGCGAGGCTCGCCGCCCATTTCTTCCAGCCGCTCAGCTTGAGGCGCACGGAATCATGCACGGCAGCCGTGGTCTTCTGGCTGGCGAAGCGCTGCCGGCGGCGCGCGGCGCGTTCCACCATCATCAGGCAGACGACGAAGACCAGCATCACGCAGGCGATCTGCGCCGCCCCGGCAAGGCTGCCGCGGTTGAGCCAGGTGTCGAAGATCGAGAAGGTCAGCGTCTGCACGCCGAGATATTCGACCGCGCCGATATCGTTCAGCGTTTCCATGGCGACAAGCGTCAGCCCCACCATGATCGCTGGCCGCGCCATGGGGATCTGGATCCGCGCGAACACCTTGAGCGGCCCGGCGCCGAGCGTGCGCGCCACATCGGCCGCCGCGCGGCCCTGCATGAGGAACATCGAGCGGGCGGCAAGATAGATATAGGGATAGAGCACGCTCGACAGCACGAGCATGGCGCCGCCGGTGGTGCGCACTTCCGGAAACCAGTAGTCGCGGCTCGTCTGAAAGCCGAAGAGGCCGCGATAGGCCGTCTGCACCGGACCGGTGAAGGAGAAGAATTCCGCAAAGGCATAGGCGCCGAGATAGGCGGGAATGGCGAGCGGCAGGACGAGCAGGCCAGACAGGACCCGCCGGCCGGGAAAATCGCAGCTGGCGACCAGCCAGGCCGTGATGACGCCGGTGATTGTGGTCAAGGTGGCGACGCCGGCCAGCAGGATGAGCGTGCGCAGCGTCGCGCGTGGAATGACGTTGCTCAGGAGATGCGGCCAGTTGTCGACGCCCCCCGTCGCCGCGATGACGACGATGGCGATGGCCGGCATGAGCACGATGGCCGCGGCCAGCACCGCGGAGGCGGAGAGAAGCGGATGGCGGGCCGCACCCGAGCGGCGATGCACGCGCGGCGCGCTTTCGGACTGGACCTGCAAGACGTTCCCTCGACGATGCGGCGACCCCGGCTAGAGGCCGCCGAAAGGCGTTTTTTTGGTCCTAGAGCATTTTGCCGCCGAGCGAAATCACCCGGCGGGACACAAATGCGGGAGCGCGCGGATGCCGATCGATTTCAATCCGCCAGCACGCGCGGCGAGGGGAAGCTCACCTCGACCAGCGTGCCCTCGTTCGGCGTGGAACTGATCGAAAAGTTCGCCCTGTTGGCATCGACCATCGCCTTGGTCAGCGGCAGGCCGAGGCCGGTGCCGTCGCCGCGCTTGCGCGCGCCGGTCGTTACCTGACGGAAGGGCTTCATGGCCTGTTCCAGCTCGCTGCGCGTCATGCCCACGCCCGTATCGCGGATGCGCAGCACGACACTGCCATTCGCCTCATAGGCGGTAGAGACGACGATCTGCCCGCCCGACGGCGTGAAGCGGATGGCGTTCGACAGGATGTTGAGCGCGATCTGCTTGATGGAACGCAGGTCCGCCACGATCTGCGGCACATTGTTGGAGAGCGAGGTGCGGATGATGACGCGCTGACCGTTTGCCTGCGGCTGCACCAGCGATACGGCTTCCGAAATCGTCTCGTTGAGACCGACGGCGGTGAATTCGAGATCCATCTCGCCCGCCTCGATCTTGGAAATGTCGAGCAGGTCGTTGACGATATCGAGCACATGGCGGCCGGATCGGCCGATGTCATTGGCATATTCGATGTAGCGCGGATGGCCAATCGGCCCGAAGCGCTCCGTCGCCATCATGTCGGAAAAGCCGATGATGGCATTGAGCGGCGTGCGGATCTCGTGGCTGACGCGGGCGAGGAAATCGCTCTTGTGGGCGTTTGCCGTTTCGGCCGCGCGCTTGGCGCTGCGCAGCTCCTCTTCCGTGCGCTTCCACTGGGTGATGTCGCGGATGACGGCACAGAAGCCCGACGAGGAGGAGAGGCGACCCATCGTCATGAAGAGCGGAATGAAGCCGCCGGCCGCCTCGCGGCCGATGACCTCGCGCCCGTCGTTCAGCACGCTTGCGACGCCGTGGCCCGAGAGGCCGGCGAGATAATCCAGCACCGCCTTCTGGCTTTCATGGGCAAACAGCATGGCGAAGGGCCGGCCGCGCGTCTCGTCCTCGTCATAGTTGAAGAGGGCGCTGGCCGAGCGGTTCATCGAGCGGATATCGCCATCCTGCCCGACGACCACGACACCGTCGGTCGCGGTTTCCAGGATCGAGCGCAGCTCGCTGATCTCGATGCGCAGAGCGGAAACGGCAGCGCTGTCGGCCGTGCGTTCCTCGGTCTCGACGACCGGCGCGGGCGTGGTTTCGACGAGCGTCAGCGCCGGTTTTTCATGGGCGGGCGTCAGCGCCAGCATCAGGGCTGTGCCGTCTTCCCAGCGGATCGACTGGAGGCGGGCGCGCACGGGGCTGGTGCTTTCTCCGTCGGCATGGCGCAGCGCCATGGTGCCGTCGCCGTCTTCGCTCTCCTCATCCGGGGCGGCGAGCAGGATATCGAGCCCGCCGGAGGCCTCAAGGTCCTCCAGGCTGCGATAGCCGCTGAAGCGGAAGAATTCCGGATTGGCATGGATCAGCCGGTCGCCGACATGCACGAGCAGCGCGACGGGCAGGGCATCCACCACGGTCGCGGTGAGGCCGTAATCCATCTGCGTGCGCGGCGGGGCAATCGCGGTGCGCTCGGCCGTGTGCTCCTCGTTCAGAAGGTCGTCCGCATGCGGGCCGACTTCGAGGCCGGGCATTTCCGTTTCGGGTTCATCGGTGTCGATGAAGATCGTATTGGCCGCGCTTTCCTCGTCGCCGGCCGGCTCCGTGGTGTCGGCAAGATTGGTTGCAGGCGTTTCGTCCACGGCGCCTTCGGCCGGGCGATCCTCCGGCTTGCGCTTGCCGAAGGTCTCGCCGAGCTGGCGGGCGATTTCGCGGAAGGCCGCCTGTTCGCCGGTCGACAGGCCATCGAACAGGCCGCCGCGATTGCGCCGGGTTTCGAGCTGCACGACCTTATCGGAATGGCGGCGGTTCGGCGTTTCCACCAAACGCAGCGCAGGGCGTTCGCCGCGGAAGGCATCCTGCTCGTCGTCAGTGGTGACGGGTGTTTCCTCCGCCTCGGCGGGCGATGCGTCGTCGGAAGCCTGGGTGGGTTCCGGGCTCTGCTCTTCTGTGGTGGATTCCTCGACCTCGATGGATGCCTCTTCCTGCGCGGCAGAGGTTTCCTCCATTTCAGCCTCGGTCGGCTCTTCGACCGTATCGGCCGATGCCGCACTCTCTTCTTCCACTTCGGCGGTTGCGCCAAGCGTCAGACCACGGGCGTGGGCATCCTCGACGGCATCGGCGATGCGCACGATGCCGAAGCCGCGGAAACCGTCGAATTCACGGTTGCGGGAATAGGTGGGGAGGGCCGCGAGATCGACGGGAACGGTCAGCGACGTGCCCTCGACCGGCCAGAAGATCGTCTTGCCGGACCACGTGTCGCGACGGCTAAGCAGATCGCCGATCTTGCCCTCGGGGTCGAGATCGAAGCGCGCTGCGACATCGACGAAACGCGCACCGGATATGGCCGACGCCTGAGGGCCGACGGCCGTGGCGAATTCGTCCGAAATCTCGCTGAACCGCCCTTCTGCATCGATCTTCCAGACGAAACGGATCGGCCGGCCCTGGCGGTTGAAGACAAAGCCCGAAACCGGCTGCTGTGCCTCCTCGCTTGCGACGGCAGCGGTTTCGTCGGCGGCTTCGGCCACGACGTCTTCCTGCGCATCGACAGCGGCGTCCTCGGGGACAATCGCCTCCGGTGCTTCTTCAGGCTCTTCCAGCTGCTGCGGAGGTACGTCTGCGAGCTGCGGCTCTTC
>CBFGOD010000148.1:0-9671 GCA_965650295.1 uncultured Shinella sp.
GGTTCCGATCGTCGCATCCAGCATGTCCGCCTCGCCGGCAATGACATGCGGCATGACGTGGCCGAGCAGGTAGCTGCTCGCACTCGTGCTTGCGAAAACGGCGGTACGCTGCCCCGCCGCATCGCCGGGGATACGGCCGGCGGCCTCGAAGACATGCCATGCGCATTCCAGCAGCAGGCGCTGCTGCGGCTCCATGAACGAGGCCTCGCGCGGCGAGTAGCCGAAGAAGCCGGCATCGAACCGGTCGTAGTCCTTCAGCGGCAAGGCCACCGGCACATAGGCCGGATACTTGTAGACGCCGCGATGAATGGAGCGTGCAAGCGTCGCCTCGGGCACGACCGCATAGGCATCGCCGCCCGCGCACAGCATCTGCCAGAGTGCCTCGACGCTCCCGGCGCCCGGAAAGCGTCCGGCCATGCCGATGATCGCGATGTCACCCGCCGTGTCTCGCCTGTCGCTCATATCCTTCTCCTCAAGTCCGCCGCGTGCGGCGTTGCAAGGCCTGGCGGCGGGCATCGGCGCGTTGACTGACATCCGCGCCTGGATCGGCGGTAGGGGATGCGCGATCGAGATGGGCGGCAAGCGTCTCGATGGTCGGGTACTGGAAGAGGTCCGTCAGCGGGAAGCGCTGCGGCAGCGTGGCCAGCAGGCGCTGGTGCAGCTCCGCGAGCAGGAGCGAATTGCCGCCGAGATCGAAGAAGCTGTCATTGATGCCGATACCCTTGATGCCGAGTACCTCTTCCCAAAGGGTCCGCAACCGGCTTTGCAATGGGCTCGACGGCTGGACCACGTTCTGGGACGTCGCCTCGGCTTGGGGCGTCGGCGGTGGCAGTTTACGGCGATCGACCTTGCCGGTCGCCGTCATCGGCAACGTATCGTGCACGAGAATGAATTCGGGCAGGACGCTCTGCGAAAAGAAGCGGGCAAGATGGGCGCGCAGCGCGGTAGCATCGAGTGTCACCTGCGGATCCCGGCGCACATGGGCGACGAGACGCGGTGCGGCGTCGCCGTCGGCATGGAGAACGAGAGCGGCATCGGCAACGCCGGCATATTCACGCAGGCGTGTTTCGACCTCGCCCGCCTCGATGCGGATGCCGCGGATCTTTATTTGGGTATCGCGCCGGCCGAGGCAGACGAGAAGGCCGTCGGCCCTGCGTGTGGCGATATCCCCGGTCGCAAAGAGCCGTAGCGTGCGGCCATCCGGCGCCTGCCATATGCGATAGGCCTCCGTGGTCAGATCCGGCCGGTTCCGATAGCCGAGTGCCAGATTGGCCCCGGCGACATGAACCTGTCCGGCTATGCCTGGCATGACCGGATTGCCCTTGTCGTCCAGCAGCCAGATTTCGGTGCCGGGCAAGGGGCGGCCGACGGGTACGAAAGCATGGTCGCCATCGAGGTCGGCGGGGAGGATGCGATGCGACGCCGCGTCGGAGGTCACTTCGGTCGAGCCGTAATAATTGACGAGATGGGCGTCGGCCGGCAGCGCTGCGAGAATGCGGCGCGCTACATCGACGCGGATGTTTTCGCCGCCGAGGATCAGCGTGCGCAGCGGCAGATGCGCGATATCAGGGGTTTTGAGGATGGCGTCGGCGAGTGACGGCGTCAGCATCAGCCGGGTCACACCCATGCGCCGGATCAGGGCTATCAGGTCGTGCGGGCTTCGCGCCGTATCCGGATGCGGTACGACCAGCGACAGGCCGGCGGCGAGCGTATCCAGGAGTTCGCCCGCCGCATCGACGAAGGCGGGCGATGTCTTGAGGCATCCGCGATCGTCCGGCGACATGGGGCCGGTGGTCAGCGCCCAGGGGAGGCGGTTCATGAAGCCGCCATAGCCGACCTCCACTGCCTTGGGGCGTCCGGAGGAGCCGGAGGTGAACTGGATGAACACGCAGTCTTCGTCCTTCGGAACACGATAGGCGGGAAGCGGCGTGACCGCGTCATCCCCTTCCATGTCTTCGATCCGCAGGGTCGGACCGTCCCAGAGTGGCTCTTCCCACAGCGCGTGCGTGGTGATCAGGCAGCCGGGTGCGGCATCGGACAGCATGTCGGCCACGGCCTCGGCGGGCCGGCGTGGATCGATCGGTATCCAGGGTCGCGAAAGCCGTAGCGCTGAAAGGATCGCCGCGATGTAACCGAGATCGGGGTGCAGACGCACGGCAACAGGCGTACCGGGCGGGCTGAGGGCGAGGATGTGTCCTGCAAAACGCTCGCTCTCGCGCATCAGGTCGCGCCAGCACATTTCGCGTCCGTCTTCCCAGAGCAGGACGGGTTCATCCGCCTGCATTTCTGCCTGCCGCGCGATTTCGCTCCAGAGGTCGCGGCGCGGTGCGGCGGCTGCACCCGGTACATGTGCCCAGGCCAAGATCGCCTCGGGGCTGGCAAGCGGCAGGCGGTCGATCGGCGTTCGCGGATCGCGCAGCCCCGCTTCCAGCACATGCCTGAAGGCGCCAAGCAAGCGCTCGATGGTTTCCGGCGTGAACAGATCGTCGGCATAGAGCGTGCACACGCAGATACCCCCATCGGGGTCCGGCCAGGAGAGAATTTCCAGGTCCATATGCGTGGCATCCTGGCTGATCGGGACGGCACGCAGATCAAGCGCTCCCGCCTGTCCGTCTTCCAGCGGCGGCGCCTGATAGGTGAACGAGACCTGATAGATCGGGTTCCGGCTGAGGTCGCGCGCCCCGCCGATGCGTTCCACCAACTGCTGGAAGGGATAGTCCTGATGGGCGATGGCTTCGAGGACTTCCGTGCGCGTCTGTTCGATCATCGTCTGGAAACTCGGCGCGCCGCTGAGATCGCTCCTGAGGATCAGATTGTTGATGAAGAAGCCGATCATGTCCTGCGTTGCCGGATGCGTGCGCCCCGCAACCGAACTTGCCATCAGGAAACGTTCCATGCCGGCATAGCGGCCCATCGCCACCTGGAAGGCGGCAAGCATGACCATGAAGGGGGTGGCAGCATGCTTGCGGGCAAGCTCCTCGACGGCTGCGCGTGTCGCCTTGTCGAGGTGGAAGAGCACGGTCTTGCCGCGGAACGACTGCACCGGTGGCCGAGAGCGATCGAGCGGCAGCTGGAGTGCAGGCACGCCCTCGATGCGCGTGCGCCAGAAGGCGATCTCGTCCTCCAGTCTGGCACCGGAAAGCGTTTCACTCTGCCAGCGGGCGAAATCAGCATAGCGCGCGACCGGTATTGCCGTTGCGGGCATGTCGGCGCCGGTGGTGGCGAGGTAGTGCGCGATGAGCTCGCGGTTGAAGATGCCGGCCGACCAGCCATCGAAGACGATGTGGTGGAACCCGTAGACGAGAACATGTTTCTCGTCCTCGACCCTCAGGATTTGCGCGCGCAGCAGGGGGCCGGTCGCGAGATCGAAGGGCTGCGAGACCTCGCGGCGGATGCTTTCGGCCACGTTTGCCTCGCGTGCCTCCGGCCCGAGGTGCCGCAGGTCGATGAGCGGTACGGCAATTTCCAGCCGGTCGAGGACCCGTTGCCGGGCAGCGCCATCATGCGGGAAGATACTGCGTAGCGGCTCGTGCCGCGCAACGATGGCGTTGAACGCCTGCTCCAGTGCGCCGGCATCCAGCGGGCCGCCGATTTCCAGGCAGAAGGGCAGGTTGTAGAACGGATTGGACGGCGCCAGCCGGTCGAGGAACCAGAGGCGCTCCTGCGCCCAGGAGAGTTCCGGGTGAAGTGGATCGGCTCGCGGGAAGTCTTCCGCCTCGTTGGATGTTTCTGTAGCCGGGCCTTTGCGGACGAGGGCTGCGAGCGCTTCGACCGAAAGCGTGGAGAGGGCGTTGATGTTCATCCTTGGATCCTCAGGCGCGGGCGGGCGCGGCCGCGCGGGCGGCGATGAGATCAAGCAGGCCGGCGGCGAACCGGCCGACCGTCGCATGGGTGAAGACGAGGGCGAGCGGCGGCCTCAGCCCCAGCGCCTCTTCGATCTTCAGAAGAATGCGCATGGCATTGAGAGAATCGCCGCCGAGCTCGAAATAGTTGGCATCGATCGCCTGTACGGGCTGGCCGAGCACGTCCTGCCAGAGATCGGCGATGAACTGTTCGAGCGGCGTTTGCGGCGCGCCGCCGCTGGCAGCCGGTTCGTCGGCCAGTTCGACGCGGGCGAGAGCCTGCCGGTCCACCTTGCCGTTGGCGTTCAGCGGATAGCTGTCGATGCGCTGGAAGGCGCGCGGCACCAGCGGCGGCGGCAGGCGCTTGCCGCACCAGGCACGCAGCTCCTCCTCGGTGGGTGCGCCGTCGTCCACCCGGTAGAAGGCGACGATCTTCGCGGCGGCACCCTTGTCGCCATGGGCAACGACGACGGCATCGCAGACGCCGGGGCAGGTATTGATGGCGGCTTCGATTTCCAGCGCATCGGCTCGGTAGCCCCCGAGATTGAGCTGAAAATCGCTGCGACCGAGGAACTCGATCGCGCCATCCGGACGGTAGCAGCCGCGGTCGCCCGTGCGGTAAAGACGCTCGCCGCTGACGGGATGGATGATGAATTTTTCCGCGGTCAGCGGCGGATCGTCGAAATAGCCGGGTGAAACGCAGGTGCCCGAGCAATACATCTCGCCGGGCATCCAGTCCGGCCGGTCGTGCAGCCGATCATCCAGGATGTGATAGCGGCTGTTGGCGATTGGCCTGCCATAGGGAACGCTGGGGCAATCATCGGGCCGGTCGAAGGCGTCGTGCAGGATGTTCCAGAGCGTGGTTTCCGTCGGGCCGCCGGCACTCGTCACGTGGATCGTCGGTTGCAGCGTGCGAAGACGGCCGGGCAGGTCGACCGGAAGCCAGTCGCCGCCGAGAATGACTTGTCGGAAGCCTGCGGGCAGGGGCTTTTCCTGTCGCTCGGCCTCGTCCACCAGCAGTTCCATGAAACGTGGAACGCTGTTCCATAGCGTGACGCCGTGGCGGTGGATCAGGTCCAGCCAGTGGCCCGGATCGACGTCGCGGCCGGCGTCCGGAAAGACGATGGCGCCTCCGGCCATCAACGGGCCGAAAATGTCGAACATGGCCATGTCATGGTGAAGCCCGGTGATCGCGATGAACCGATCTTTTGGTTCGATCGTGAAGCGGCTTTCGCTGAATTGCAGCGCATTCACGATGCCGCGCATGGCGATCATCACGCCCTTCGGCTGACCGGTTGTACCGGAGGTAAAGATGATCGACAGAATGGCGTCGCCGTCATAGTCCGGCGCAGCCGGAAGCGGATGGGCAGCACCGTCCGGCTTTTTGCCAAGGAACGCTATGGGAATACCGGCTCCGTCCGGCATGTCGCGATCCGTGACAAGCGCGACGGGCCGGGCGATGGAGAGGATCCGCGCGACGCGATCGGCGGGATTGGCCGGGTCGAGCGGGACATAGGCGCAGCCGAGCATCTGGGTCGCGAGGATCGCCGCCGGCTGCCGCCAGCCCTTTGCGAGAAGCAGGGCGACGCGATCGCCAGCCTTGGCGCCCATCGCCGCAAGCCGCGTGGCGATGCCGGCGGCCTCTTCGGCCAGCGCCTTGTAGGTCAGGTCGATACCTGCCGCATCGATGACGGCGATGGCGTCGGGGGTCTCGACGACATGGCGCAGGAAGCCGGCAAGCGGGGTCTCTTCGGCGAATGGCCGATCCGTCGCATTCGCCGTCGCGCGGCTTGCCGCCTGTTCTGCCGGCAGGTCGAGTGGCGCCGATGTGGCCCACGCGTCGTCCTCGGTCGCAAGGCGCTTCAACAGCGCGGAAAAACTCTCGAACATGGAGCGCACCAGGCCTGGCGGGAAGAGCGATTCCATGACGTCCCAGTTGAACATCAGCCCGTCGCCATATTCGCCATATTGGCAATCGATCCAGACCTGCGGGGTGCGGCTGACGAGCTGGACGATCTCGCCCAGGAAACCGAGACGATGGGTGATGTCGCCGGAATCGCCGGGTCGGCGCTCGGGCAGCGTCGTGAAGACGATCGGCATCGCGCCGGCCTCCATGCCGCCGCGATGGCGCGCATATTCGCGCAACTGGCGAACACCCGACACGCTCTGATGCTCAAGGTCCTGCCACATCTGCTGCTGGATGGTCCGGGCACGCGTCTCGAACGGCGCATCACCGTCTCCGCGCACTTCCAGCAGGCTGAAGGAAGCGAACTCGCCGATGATCTGGTCTATATCCGGATGCCAGTCGAGGCGGTTGAAGCGCGGCACGTTGACGGAAAAGTCGCTGATGCCACTCCAGCGTCCGAGCACCTCGGCATAGGCCGCCAGAACCACGCAGGCGAGCGTCAATCCGCGGCGCGATGCCTGGGCGCGAAGCGCCTTGATCTGGCCGGCATCCAGGCGGTCATCGAGACGAACGAAAGTCTGAAGACCGTCGGCGCGCGGAATGCGGCGGATCGGTAGGGGCGGCGGCGGCGGCAGCCGACGCAGCCGTTCCTGCCACCAGGCGAAGGATTTCTGCCATTCCGGTCCGCTTTCAAAGCGCTGGATCGCCAGCATGTAATCACGGAAGGAAAGATCTGTCTCCGGCAGCGCGAGGTCCGGCTCGTCGTAGAACGCTGCCAGTTCGTCGAACATGATCTGGATGCTGCGGCCGTCCGTGCACCAGATGTCGAGCTTCATATGCAGGTGTCCGGCACCATCGGCGGCAAGCTGTGTGAAGGAGAGGTGGGAATGCGGCCAGGTGGTCAGGTCCGCGCTTTCCTTCTGAAGACTGATGCGCTTTTCCTCCAGGCGATGCTCCTGCTCCGGCCGGGTCGCCAGCGACAGGTCCTCGATGGCGATCGCCTGATGCGGCACGGTAGGCAGCACGCGCTGCCGGCCATCCTCGGTCACGATCGCCCGCAGCATGTCATGGCGTGCGATGAGCTTGTTCCACGCCGCCTCCAGCCGGGTGAGGTCGAGGTCGCCGGTGCGAAATTCGAGATAGAACTGGATGGCGCCGGCATCTTCGAGTGCATCGTCCCGCCCGACCCAATAGGCATATTGCATATCGGACAGCGGGAAGGGTTCGTGGCGCGCGGCCGGATCGGCGATGACGGGCGAACGGCGGTCGCGCCTTGCGGCAAGCCGCTCGGCGATGCTGTTGCGGGAACTGCGGGTAATGTGGGGGGCGTTCATGGTCGCTCCGGGTCTGTTGATCAGGCTGTTTCAAGCAGGAGTTCGGCGTTGAGCATCTGCTCGATGACATCGGCGAGGCCGCGCACGGTGCG
Source organism: uncultured Shinella sp. (assembly GCA_965650295.1). GTDB lineage: Bacteria > Pseudomonadota > Alphaproteobacteria > Rhizobiales > Rhizobiaceae > Shinella. Next base: position 7,175 of record CBFGOD010000148.1, read on the forward strand.
GGCTTCGAGGAAGCTCGTCAGCGGTGGGCGGATGGCGAGTGCCATTTCGATGTCGGCAAGAATGCTGAGTGCGACGATCGAGCTGCCGCCAAGGGCGAAGAAATCGCTGTCGGCCTCCACCGGCGCGCCGATCCGCTCGCTCCAGATCGCTTTCAACTCGTGCAGCAGCGCGTCGTCCTCGTGGAGGTCCGCGGCTGACGCAACGGCGAGTGCTATCTCGGCCTGCGGCAAGGGCGTCACAACGGCCTCGCGCTTGACCGGGTCGATCCAATAGCGTGTTTCTGCGAAGGGATATTTCGGCAGATCCGCCCAGCCGCCGGCTGCAACCGGTTCCGTTGCCTGTCCGGCGACGAACAGCCGGGCACGCGCCTCCTCGAAGGCGAGAGCCGAGCTGGTTTCGCCATCCGCCGTCAGAATGAAACTCGCCTCGACACCGGCTGCTGCAAGGGTTGCCCGGGCGGCGGTCGCATAGAGCGGTTGCGCCGAGAGTTCCAGGAAGCCGGTCACGCCCTCTGCGGCGAGAGCCAGCAACGCGTCGCGGAACCGTACAGGCTCGACGATCTGGTCGCGCCAATATTCGGCCGTTGCCATCCGCGCGCCACCGTCGCGGGTCGCGGTCAGGCCGGAAACGATCGGCAAGGTTGGCGCGCGGAAGGATATGCGCGCGGCCGCGGCCGCCAGAACTTCCGCCGATTCCGCCATCAGCGGTGAATGGTATGCGTAAGCGACAGGCAGGTGTTTGACCTTGATTTCGCCGGCCTTGCAGGCTTCCGTAAGCCTTTCGATGGCTTCGACATCACCGGAAACGACGCATTGGGTGTCACCGTTGATGACCGAGACTTGCAGCACACCCTCCCGCCGATGGGTATCGGCAAGCTTCCGCGCCGTCTGTTCGTCCGCATTGACGGCAAGCATGGCGCCGGTCTTTGCGTGGGCCTGCATGGCGGTGCCGCGTGCCCAGGCGAGATCGAGCGCGGCGGAGAGGTCGAAAATACCCGCAATATGGGCGGCTGCGATTTCTCCCAGGCTATGGCCGACCAGCATGTCCGGCACGGCACCGAGCGACTGCCAGGCGCGGGCAACGGCAATACCGTGCAAAACGATGGCGGTCTGCACGGTGGCCGCGGACGCGCCGTCGAGATTTCCTGCGTCCAGCAGCAGCCGGCGCACGGGCTCGGCGCGTTCGCCAAGGATTGCAAAACCATCCGTCAGCGTTTCGGAGAAGGCCGGGACATGCGCCGCAAGGGCGCTGAGATCGCCGAAGCTCTCGATCCCATGGCCGCCGAAGATGAAGGCGAAACGAGGCGCGTCCGGCGTCTTCACCGATGGCAGTGGTTGGGCTGCGAGCGCACGGCGTAGCGACGCTGCATCGCTGCCACTTGCCGCCAGGCGCCAGGGCAGGTGGGCGCGGCCGGCAAGGGCGGTGTTGCAGACGGCCGCAAGCGCGTCCGGCGCCAGGCCGTTCAGATGACCGACGAAGCGGGTGCGCAGGCGGTCGAGCGATTCACGTGACCGGGCGGAGAGCACGAGCGTCTCCGGCTTAGCCGCCTGTTGTGGGGAAACCGGCCGTTCGGGTGCCTGTTCCAGCACGACATGGCAGTTGGTCCCACCGAAGCCCAAAGAGCTGACCGCCGCACGGCGCTTCGAGCCCGGTCTTTGCCATTCCATCGGCCGGTCGGCGATCCGGAAGCCACAGCCGTCGAGGCGGATATGCGGGTTCAAACGGTCGAAATTCGCATTGGCCGGGATGAAGCCGCGCTCGACGGCCAGCGCCGCCTTGATCAGCCCTATCGCACCGGCCGCCTCGGCCGTATGCCCGACATTGCCCTTGACCGCGCCGATCGTGCAGGGAACCTGTCGCTCGGCCCCGCCATAGATCCTGTCGAGGGCGGTGAATTCGATCGGATCGCCCAGATGGGTGCCCGTGCCATGTGCTTCGATATAATCGATATCCGCCGGATCGAGACCGGACATGGCGAGCGCCGAGGCAATGACCTCGGCCTGCCCGTCAACGCTCGGCGCACTGTAGCTCACCTTGCGATTGCCGTCATTGTTCATGGCAAAGCCACGGATGACGGCGACGATGCGATCGCCATCGGCAAGGGCGTCGTCAAGGCGGCGCAGCAGAAGGCCGGCGACGCCATCGGCGAAGATCGTGCCGTCTGCCGCTGCATCGAAGGGCCTGCACTGGCCGCCATTCGCCAGAATGCTGTCGGTCTCTGCGATGTAGCCGCGGTTTTGCGGCACCGTGATCGCGCCTGCAATGGCGAGCGCCGTGTCGCAGCTGTAATCGAGCAAGTGCTGGCAGGCGATCGCCACGCTGGAAAGACCGCTGGAGCAGGCCGTCTGGACATTCATCGCCGGCCCCGTCAGGCCGAGCTTGTAGGCGATCCAGGTGGCGAGATAGTCCTGGCCTTTCATCGTGTCTCAGAGTGTCTCGATTTTCGTACCGCCGCGGTCCAGTTCATGCACGAGATTGCGCAGGAGGTAGCTGCTG
>CBFGOD010000149.1:0-9521 GCA_965650295.1 uncultured Shinella sp.
TTCTTTTCCCTGCGCTCGATGGAGGCGGTGCGAATGCCCGTTGCCGACGGTTCAGGTCCCGGGCCACGATAATCCATATAGACGATCCCGCCGATCACGGCCGCGCCCAGCACATACCAATGCGCCATGCCGCCATGCCGTGCCGCCGGCGAAGCCCGCTTGGCACCCGTCGTCTTTTTCCGTCTCGTCGTCTTCTTCGCCATACCCGATCTCCTGGGCAGGACAGTGCGACGATCTCTTGAAGATATGGTTACCGAAACGCCTTCACCGTGACCGACATGCCGCCATCAACAGGAAGCCGTGGCAATCCGCCCCGAATGCTGTATGAACCCAGACATTGGCCGATCGCGTGCGCGACGGCGCCTTTTTCGCAGACGATGGCAGCACTTACGCCCTACATATCGCTGGCAAAGCGCTTTCTCACCTTCGGGGGCGGCTCGCTCATCGGGGCGGCGATCGATTATGTGGCGACACTGCTTCTGATTTCGCTTTTCGGCGTCTCGCCGAGCGTGGCGCTTGCGCTTTCCATGGCCGTCAGCGCTTCGGTCGTGTTCGCCTATCACGAGAAGATCACCTTTCCCGGCAGCAAGGCCGGGTGGCAGCGGCGCTATATCCGCTTCCTGCTGCTGGCCATCGTGGTCTTTGCGCTGCGTGCCCTCCTGCTCCACGCGCTTGTTGCCGCCGGCATTCCGGTTCCCATTGCCCTTGCCGTCGTCATCGTCATCGTCTCGGTGTTCAATTTCGCCGTCTCGTCCATGCTAATCTTCCTGAAGGGAAGCGAATGAGCACCATCGCGATCGTCGTGCCGATCTACAATGAGGCGGACAACCTTGCGGCCCTCGTCGAGCGGCTGAACCTCATCGCCGCACGCCTTTTAGACGAGCACGGCGTGACGACCTCCTACGTCTTCATCGACGACGGCAGCCGGGATGGCAGCTTCGATCTGCTCGCCCGAACCGACTTTCAGGGCAGAACCGTTCGCCTGCTGCAATTCTCCCGCAATTTCGGCAAGGAAGCCGCCCTCTCCGCCGGCATCGAGGCCGCGCTTGAAGTCGATGCCGTCGTGATGATGGATGCCGACCTGCAGCATCCGCCGGAACTGGTTCTCGATCTCGTTCGTATCTGGCGCGCGGAAGGCATCGACAGCGTCTACGCCTACAAGGAAGACCGCCGCGCCTCCGAAGGCTGGCTGAAATCCGCTCTGACCGGCGGCTTCTACTGGATCATCAATCGCGGCACGCGCTTCGATATCACGCAGAATGCCGGCGACTTCCGGCTGATCAGCCGGCGCTTTGCCGATGCCCTGCGCCGCCTGCCGGAAAGCGAGCGCTTCATGAAGGGGCTCTACGGCTGGGTCGGTTTCCAGCAGCGCGGTGTGCCGATGACGCCGCCGCCGCGCCAGCACGGCGTCTCCAGCTTCAATGCCTGGCGCCTCGTGGCCCTCTCCTTCGATGCGATGACCAGCTTCACCACCGCGCCGCTCCGGCTCATGGGCGTGGCCGGCCTCGTCATCGCCGGCCTCAGCGCGCTTTATGGCCTCTATATCGTCATCGAACGCCTGTTCTTCATGTCCGGCGGCATCGGCATTTCCTCCGTGCTCGCGCTCGTTTCCTTCTTCGGCGGCATCCAGATGATCTTCCTCGGCCTTCTCGGGGAATATATCGGCAAGACCGTTCTCGAAGCGAAACGTCGCCCCGCCTACCTTCTGGCGCAGGACGTCACGCTCGACACAACCCCAGAGATCGCCGGGAACAAGGCGACGGACAATCAGGCGACCCCATGACCGCAGGCAAAGACGCATTCTTCACCAGGACGACGCCGTTCATTCTCATCCACGCCCTGGTGTGGTGGCTGATGACCATCGCGGCCAAGGCCGTGCTCGACGGTTACGGCGATATGGCCGAGGTCTATGCCTGGTCGCAGCACTGGTTGCTCGGGTCCGACAAGCACCCGCAGTTCCTGCCCTGGATGACGAAACTGTGGTTCATGGCCGCGCCGCAGAGCGTTGCCTCCTTCTACCTGCTTTCCGCCGTCAACCTTGCCGTCGCTCTGTTCGGCATCCGCGCCCTGGCGCGCGCCTTGCGTTTCGAGGAGCGGCATATCGCGGTGGCGCTCGCTTTGTGCGTGCTGGCGTTGCCCTATCTGACGCTGACCAGCAAGCTCAACATGAACTCCATCTGCCTTGCGACCTGGCCATGGGCCGCCTGGGCCTTCGTGCGCGCGACGACTGCGGAGAACGGTCGCAAAAATCTCCATGCCGTCCTGTTTGGCGTCCTCGCCGCCATCTCCATCCTCGGCAAATACTATTCGGTCGTGCTGCTCATCCCGCTTTTCGCCAGCACGTTTACCCCCGCACGACGCCACCTCTGGCTGACGCCGGTTCCTTGGCTTGCCTTTGCCGCCTTCCTTCTCGTCCTCTCGCCGCATCTCTACTGGCTAGCCCAGCATCACGAAGCCATTGCCTATGCGGGGGAACAGGGCGGCAGCGGCGGGTTGAAGGAAGCCGTCTATTACATCGTGAAATTCGCGGTCTCACCCTTCTTCTACTGGCCGGTGCCGCTGATTGCAGCTGCGCTCCTTCTCGTCACCGGCTCGCCGCTGCAACGCCTCGGCAAGCTGCTACGGTGCCCGGCAGGAGACGGTTTGCTGTCCTTCCTCGCCATCGGCCCCTGGCTTGCCACGCTGGGTTTTGCGGTGGTGGGCCTTGCCGTCCTGTCCACCCCCTGGGCGATCCCGATCGGCTTTGCTTTCACGCTCTATCTCGTGCGCAACGCCGACAGAGCGGCGCTGGAGGCAAACGGCCCGAAAATCGTCGCGGCCTTCCGCTTCGTCTGGCCGCTCATGATCGTCGGCGGCATCGCATCGGGCGTCATGGCAAGCATGAAGGGCAACGCGGAGCAATACACACCATGGGAGGAAGGCGCACAGGCGATCGTCGAAACCTGGAAGGGTGAAAACACGCTGCCGCTTCAGTGGATTGCCAAGGGCAACAATGCCGCAACCATCGCGTTCTTCTCGCCGGAGACGATCGAGGCCCTGCCGGCACTGCCGGATCGCCTGCCTGGCTACTACCCGCCGCGTTCCGGCTGGAAGAACGAAGCCGGCGTGGTCTTCTGCTCGCTTGCCTTGCCGGGCAAGATCGATACAGCCTGCATGACCGAGGCAACGGCCTGGGCCGCGCAGAATGGCCTCAAGGCCGAAGAAAAGGTCGTCACGCTGCATCGCACCGGATTCCGTTTCCCCAAGCAGATCGATTTCGAACTGGCGGTCGTCTATATCCGGCCGGAGTGAGGACAGGATGCGGATCGCCGACGATTTCGGTCTTGGCCGACAGCATGACAGGATCATCCTCGACCTCATCGAGCGCGGGCGGCTGGATGGCACGTCGGTGATGATCGACGGCGATATCGCGGCGGAGGACGCCGAGCGGCTCCGCGTGCTGCGGGATCGCGGCGCGCAGGTGGGGCTTCACCTCAATGTGACACATGATTTTTCCGGGAAGGCGGCCCATCGTGGGATCGGGCGCCTGCTGCGCGCCAGCCTTTTCGGCAATGTGCCCCAAGACATCAAAAGCGAATTCCAGCGGCAATCGGAAAAATTCCAAACGATCTTCGGCTTCGTGCCGGACTATTATGACGGGCATCAGCACTGCCACTGCCTGCCCGGTTTCGACGCGCGTGCTGCCAGCCTGCCGCATAGGGCAGACACATGGATTCGCGTGCCGCTGCCCGCCACGCTGACGGGCCTGATCCTGAACATCCGCGCCGGCGGCCTGAAGGTTCTTCTGATCGCAGCCCTTGCCGCTCTCGCCGGCCGAACCTTCCGCAAGGAAGGCTGGACGACAAACCGCGACTTCTCGGGTTTCCTGCGCCTCGATCGTCCGGATCAGGTACGCTACTGGCTCCCCCGCCTGCTGGCGGAGGCGCCGACAGATGGCGTGACGATGGTGCATCCCGGCTCCGCCACCGATCCCGCGCAATGCCCCGGCCATGCAGCCGAAAGCCGAGGGATCGAGACGTCCATTCTCTCGACGTGAAGATGCGCAACTCGCCGTTTTCAAAGCCGCGTCGGCAGGCTGATGGCCGTCATTGCAGGTTTGCCAGCGCGGCTTTCACCCGCAGGATATCCGCCGGCGCCAATGGCAGGATCGGTCGCGGCGGCGTAACCCGGCAAAGATCGAGGAGATCGGCAAGGGCGTACATCACGCGAAAGCTGCCGAATTCCTTGAACAGCGTCCAGAGCGGCTGGAAGGCCGCATCGAGCCGCTCCGCCTCGTCCCGGTCGCCGGCAAGCGCGGCGCGGGTCAACGCAAGTGCCTGGGCAGGCAGGAGACCGCCGACCACGCTGTACCAGGCTTCGCCACCTGACAGCAGCGATTGCGCCGCACCCCAGTCACCGCTGTAGCCGATGGAAAAACCATCCGGTGTCCGCGCACGCAGGCGGGCAAGTTCGCCGCGAAAATCGCCGTCGGCAGGCAGCGGCATCTTGATGGCCGCAATGCCGGGAAGCGCCGCGAGCCGCGCGATGACGTCGTCGCTGAAGATGAAGTGCGTCGTGCCCGGGTTGTTGTAGATGCAGAGCGGCAGGTCGCCCGCCGCCGCAACGCTCGCCATATGCTGAAAGACTTCCTCCTGCGTCAGCGGCGTATAGGACACCGGCGCAAGCAGCAGGCCGTCGGCACCAGCCGCCTTCGCATCCCGGGCAAGAGCTTCGGCATCGTCCGTACGCAGCGCGCCGACACCGACGATGACGGGAATTCTGCCGCCGACGCTTTGCATGGCAGCGTCCACGGCACGCTTCCGTTCATCGCGCGACAGGAATGCATAGCCTCCCGTGCTGCCAAGCAAGCCGATGGAATCCGCCCCGGCATGCACAATGCGCTCAAGCAGGCGCGCAAGCATCACCGTATCGACACGCCCGGCGGCATCAGTCGGAGTTATGGGAAAGGCCGAAAGGCCGCTGAAAAGGCTCATCATGGTCTCCTGCCGCCCATCATAGACCGCCCGGCAGCGTGAAGGCGATCAGCCACATTGTCACCGCGACAATTCCCCCGGCAGCAAAAGGCCCCGCTTGACCGGGGCCTCTTCATGTTCGCGTTCCGTGATGTGGGCTTAGTTGTTACCAGCCCATTCACAGACGCGCGTATCGCCTTCGTCACGCGGCGTCGCACCGTTCTCGCTGCAGTCTGCCTTCATCTTGGCACGCTGCTCGTCCGTCAGGCCGCTCCAGTTCTTTGCCCATTCCGCTTCGGGACGCAGCGTACGGGCCTTCATGTCGCTGTAAAAAACATTCCCTGTGGCCTCGTCCATCTGCATCATCTGCGCCTGGTCCGCAGCATTGGTGGTATCCGAAGCGGTGCCTTCGCTGCTGGTCTGGGCGAAGGCAGAGAAACCGATAAGCGTGGCAGCGGCGGTAATCGTGGCGATTTTCGTAAGCATTGAAATCTCCTCTTTGGCGCGGGCAAGTCCGCATGTATCGAGGAACACCCTTATGCGACGCAATGTTCCGGCAGGCTTGAAAGGAAGTTATCGACGGGTGGCAACGGCAGGTTCAACTTCCGTCCGGCGGGAACAAACGCACGATCTTCTGGTTATGATGCCGCCATCCCTCCAAGTACAACTTGCCCGACCGGGTACGGGACATCTCTTTCAAGGTGAAAACCAGCCCATGCGAATAAACCTCATCGGCCTGTGCTTGCTCGCGACCTTCATCGTCATCCTCGGCTCGATCCTGAGCATGGCGCTCTTCACATCACAGGAAGGCCCTTCGGCAGTGAGCGTGGAAGCCGTCGCCAAAACGCCGACCTAGAGCATTATCCGACGCCGAAGCGAGTTCGCTTCGGCGTCGGATAATGCGGTAAAAACAAAATCCTAGAGCATTTCCGGTGAATCGGAGTTCACCGGAAATGCTCTAGGCGCAACACCCCGACATCGCCGCCTAGACCGTCTGAGGCGCCTGGAAAATTCGATCCGATTCCCGCTCCACGGACCACGGCCTCGCAATGCCGCCGAGGCATTCCCCGACAGCAAGTCCTGCCTGGATCGCATCCTCATGGAAGCCGGAGCCGAAATAGGAGCCGCAGAACCACGTGTTGGACTGGCCCTGCAGCGACCAGAGCTGCTTTTGCGCGGCGAGCGTCGCGGCATTGAACAGCGGGTGCTGGTAGAGGCCACGCCAGATGATCTTGTCTTCCGCGGGCGGATGCAGCGGACTGAGCGTCACGAAGAACGGGCGTGTATCGGGAATGCCCTGCAGGCGGTTCATCCAGTAGGTGACGCAGGGCTTGCGCGGCGAAACGCCGTCGCGGCCCGAGCTTGCGAGATAGTTCCAGCTCGCCCAGACCCGTCGGCGACGCGGCATCAGGCTTTCATCGCTGTGAAGAACCGTCTCGTTGTTGCCGTAGGCGAAGGCGCCGAGGAGTTCCGCCTCGCGCTCGGAACGATCCGCCAGCATGTGGAGCGCCTGATCGGCGTGGGCACCGATGACCACATGGTCGAACCATTCGGGTTCCGCGCCGGGAACCGTGATCTCGACGGCCCCGTTGACCCGACGGATCGCCTTTACCGGTGCGTTCATGCGGATGCGCTCGCGGAAGGGTGCCGTCAACCTTTCGACATAGGCGCGGCTGCCCCCGTCCACCGTGCGCCAGATCGGCCGCCGCACGAATTTCAGGAGCCCGTGATTCTCGCAAAACCGCACGAAGGAGAGAGCGGGATAATTGCCGATCTCGAGCGCCGGCGTCGACCAGATCGCGGCGGCCATGGGATAGAGGTGATCCTCGCGAAAAGCCCGGCCGAAACCTGCGCCGTCGAGGTAGTCGTTCAGGCTTGCGGACGGGTCGAGATTTCGCACACCGCTCGGCGCCTGCCGGTAGAAGCGCACGAGATCGCGCAGCATCGACCAGAAGCGCGGACTTGCGAGATTGCTGCGCTGGGCGAAGAGGCCGGCAAGGTTGGTGCCGGCATATTCCAGCTGCCCCTCGTCCATCGACACGGCGAAGGACATGTCCGACGCCTTCGTCGGAACCTCGATATGCCGGAAAAGTGCGGTGAGGTTCGGATAGGTCGCTTCGTTGAAAACGATGAAGCCCGTATCGACGGGTGCGGTGCCCGCATCCACCGTATGGCAATGGCCGCCGATCCGCGCGTCCGCTTCGAACACCGTCACATCGTGACGCTGCGCCAACAGCCAGGCCGCGGACAGGCCGGCAATGCCCGTGCCGACCACGGCGATCTTCATGGGCCGGTCCGATTGGGGAAAATGGCGCATCGCGATCCTTCTGCCGCTGTCGATTTGATCGAGGACTTTCTATACCTTCTACGAAGAGGGGCTTCTGGCGGATCACCGCACGAAGCCTATTTGAAAGCCGGTGATCCGCGCGCAAAGCGGTCCCGTAGAAGGGTGCATGTATGAAGCTTCAAGCCCCGTCGCCTTGGAAATTCCGCCTGCTGTTTCAGCAGGCCCGCGGCTTGCCGTCGTGAGTTCAAGCGATACCCCGCAGACGCCCACGCCCGACATGCTCGCGAGCCTTATGAGGCGGGTCGCGCAGGATAGGGACAGGCAGGCCTTCGCGCTCCTCTTCCGCCACTTCGGGCCGCGGTTGAAGACCTTTTTCCTGCGCTGGACGATCTCGTCCGGCGCGGCGGAGGATCTCGTGCAGGAGACGATGCTGACCGTCTGGCGCAAGGCCTCCTATTTCGATCCGGCGCGGGCCGGTGTCGCGACGTGGATCTTTACCGTGGCGCGCAACATCCGCATCGATCACCTGCGCCGCCAACGTGATCCCTCCGCTCTGCCGCCGGATCCCGAAGAGGCGCCGGAGACGGTGGAGGACGGGCTGCTCGGTGCCGAACGCGATGCGCAGGTGCGCCGCGCCCTGACGGTGTTGTCGACGGAGCAGCAAACCATCATCCGCCTCTCCTATTTCAGCGAAAAATCGCAGACCGAAATCGCCGATGAACTGGGAATTCCCCTCGGCACCGTGAAATCTAGAACACGCCTGGCCATGAACCGCCTGCGCGCGCTGCTGGAAGACCAACCATGACCATGACACATCACGCAACCGACGAGACCCTGATGCGGTTTGCCGCGGGCACGCTTGCTGCGGCGCCCACAATCGTCGTCAAGGCGCATCTGGCAAGCTGCCCGGCCTGCCGCGCCCGCGTTGGCACCTATGAGGCGCTCGGCGGTGCCCTCCTGGAAGAAACAGAGCCGACGCCGCTTGCGGCAACGGCGCTGAACGACATGTTTGCCCGTCTCGATGACGAGGACGGTGCGGCGCCATTCGTCCCGCCACCGCTGGCGCCCATCGAGATCGAGGGCATTCGCCTGCCCGAGGCGTTGCGCGGCTGCCATATCGGGCGCTGGCGCTGGATCGGTCCCGGCATGAAGATGAGCCGTGTCGGCGTGCCGCAGGATCCGGATGCGAACCTCATTCTCCTCAAGGTCGGCCCGGGCCGGGCTTTGCCCGATCACGGGCATGTCGGCACGGAATTCACCTATATCGTCTCGGGCTCGTACACCGACCGGTTCGGGACATTCCAACCGGGGGATCTTGCCGAAATGGACGAGGACATCGACCACCAGCCGGTGGTCGATGCCCATAGTGACTGCATCTGTCTTGCGGCCATGGAGGGCAGGATGCGCTTCAAAAGCGCCCTCGGCCGCATGCTCCAGCCGATCTTCGGGATCTGAGCCATGGCACCGGCGGCACTTTTTCTCCTCCTCGCCGCCGCCCTTTGCCTCGCCATGACCATCGCCTGGTTTGTCGTGCTCAAGGGCGCGACATCGGGCTGGGTCGATGCAATCTGGTCGTTCCTCGTCGGGGCAGCCGGAATTGCTGCCGCACTCGCCCCGGTCGATGGCTGGGCGGGAGACTGGCAGCGGCAGATCATGGTCGCCGCCGTCGCCGGGCTCTGGTCCTGCCGGCTCGGCGCCCATATCGTCAGACGAACGCTGCAGGGCGGCGAGGACCCGCGTTATGCCAGGCTACGCGAGGAATGGGGACAGAACTGGCGTCCACGTCTCCTGCTTTTCCTGCAAATACAGGCGGCGGCAGCCCTCTTGCTCGTTGCAACCATCTTCCTTGCGGCGCGCAATCCCGCATCCGGCCTCCAATGGAGCGACGTCGCCGGCATTGCCGTCCTCCTCCTCGCCGTCATTGGCGAGGGATTGGCGGATGCGCAGCTGACGCGGTTCCGCGGCAACACCGCAAATGCCGGAAAGGTCTGCGATAAAGGGCTGTGGAGCCTCTCGCGCCACCCCAACTATTTCTTCCAGTGGCTCGGCTGGACGGGATATGCGGTCATCGCCATCGGCCCTGCCGGCGCGTGGCATTGGGGCTGGGCAGCACTTGCCGGGCCTGCCTTCATGTATTGGCTGCTCGTGCATATCTCGGGAATTCCGCCGCTGGAGGCGCATATGATGCGCTCGCGCGGCATCGCCTTCGCCTCCTATGCCAGACGCGTCAATGCCTTCTGGCCAGGTCCGCAATCCAGGGAGAAGCCGACATGAACCTTGCC
>CBFGOD010000150.1:0-9447 GCA_965650295.1 uncultured Shinella sp.
AGGCTTTCGCTCTGCACCATCACCTTCCGTCACCACCTCATCTCGCTCGATGAGATCGCAGCCTTCGCGCGGGCGAGCGGCTTCGACGGGATCGAACTGTGGGGCGTGCATGCCCGCAGTCTGGAGCACCGCCCGGAGCGGAACGGCGAATGGCTCTCCGCGCTTGGCCTTCATGTTCCCATGGTGAGCGACTACCTGCCGCTGGAGGCCGATCCAGTGGAGTTGCGGCGGCGTATGTTCGCACTCGTGCGGCTTGCCCGGCGCTGGCAGACGCGCAAGATCCGCACCTTCGCCGGCAGCAAGGCGAGCGCGCGGACGGACGCGGATGAACGTCGAAGGATCGCAGCGCGGCTGCGTGAACTGGCCGCGCTGGCGGCCGATCATGGCCTGTCGCTGCTTGCCGAAACCCATCCGAATACATTGGCCGATTGCGGCGCCTCGACGCTGCGATTGATCGAGGAAGTCGACCATCCGGCTTTCGGGATCAATTTCGATACGCTGCACGTCTGGGAGGGCGGCGATGATCCCGTCATCTTCCACCGGCTGATCCGTCCGCATGTGCGTCATTATCACTTCAAGAATATTCGTGCCCGGGGCGATCTTGCCGTTTTCGAGCCGGCAAATGTCTACGCTCCGGCGGGTCGGCGTGATGGCATGACACGGCTTTTCGAGGGTGCCGTGGATTACGGCCCCTTCCTGGAGGAGCTTGCCGGGGACGATACGGTCGAGGCCTCGCTGGAATGGTTCGGTGCCGATTGCCTGGATGTGCTGCGCCACGACCGGCAGAAGCTCGGAGACGCCAGTGCTATCCTGTTGCGAAACGCAAGCTGAGCATCTCCAACAATACGGTGGCGGACACCAAGAGAGAATCCATGCCTAAGATCTTCGCTTTGCTTGCCCTGATGCTGCTCGGCGCCACTGCCGTGGCCGCCGCCGATATGGAGATTACGACCGCTGCCGGTCCTAAAACCGTCGCGTCACCGGTCGGCACGGTTGCCGTTTTCGATATCGCGGCCGTGGATACGCTCGACCGGCTGGGTGTCGTCATGGCCGGCCTGCCCTCCAATCTCTACCTGCCTGAGCTTGCAGGGCTGAAGGCAAAGTCTACTGCCGTCGGCGATATTTTCGAGCCGGACCTGGAGGCGTTGAGCGCACTCGCTCCCGATCTCATCATCCTCGGCGGCCGCTCGTCGACGAAGGTCGAAGCCGCTGCCCGGGTTGCCCCCGCGATCGACATGACCATGGATGGCGACGACCTTCTCGAGCAGGCACTGGAGCGCATCGAGACCTATGGAAAACTCTTCGCCAGGGAAGCCGAGGCCGCTGAAGCCGGCAACGAACTGACGGCGGCTGCGAATGCGGCCCGTACGGCCGTGGCCGGCAAGGGCACGGCACTGATCGTGATGACCAACGGTCCGAAGATCTCGGCCTATGGTCCTGGGTCACGTTTCGGCTGGCTGCATCGCTCATTGGCATTGCCGGCCGCAATTGCCGATGTCGAGGCTGCGACGCATGGTGAAGCCGTTTCCTTCGAATTCATCCGCAACGCCAATCCGGACTGGCTGATCGTGCTTGATCGCGCCGCGGCCATCGGCTCAAGCGAGCAGAACGCCAGGACGACGTTGGACAACGAACTCGTCGCCGCGACGACCGCCTGGCAGAAAGGCCAGGTCGTCTATCTGCCTTCGGGTGATTTCTACATCGCCGCCGGCGGCGCGCAGGCCATGGTCCGGGTCTTCAACACGATCACCGAGGCGTTTGCCGGAGGACAGTAACGCCGGCCTGGCTTCCTAGGGATCCTGCGTAAGACGGATATCCAGCAGTTTTTCGATGGATTCGATCGCAAGCACGATCAGTTTGTCGACACCGTCTGGCGATTGGCTGAGGCCGGCCTCGATCCACAAGCCGTCGAGCATTGCGTGAACGGTAACGGTCGTGTTCTCCACCTCTTCTGCCGAAAGCGGCCGGCCCTCGGCCGCGAAAACAGCGGCGATCAAGGGTTCGGTGGCACGCCGGAGCGCCAGATAGCTTTCTTCGCGCACAGCCGCGATTTCCGGATCGACCCGGCTCTGGCTGACGAAAGTCGCCCATAGCGAGAGCAACCGCGAGTCCGAAGCGGGTGTATCGAGCGTGGCGATGATGAAGCGGCGCAGCCGCATATGCGGTGTTCCGGCGGTGGCCTTCAGCTCCCGCATGGAATTGGTCGAAATCAACTCGATGGTGCGGCGGTAAGCGGCGAGGATGAGGTTCGCCTTGCTATTGAAGTGGTGGCGGATCAAACCATTGGAGACGCCCGCCTTTGCCGCGACGGCGCGCACGGACGTGCCCTGGATACCCAGATCGGCAATGCATTCCAACGTCGCCTCGATGAGGTCGCGCTGTTTTCCACTGTCGGGTAACGCGTTGTCGCCTGTCATGTCCGCTCCGTGCATTGATGCCTCTTATCCCGAAACGGTCGAGCGTATCAATTTTTTCGGCTATACACTTGCATAGCACTATGCAAGTGTATAGCCGAAATGCAGGTGCAAGGGGAGGAAGACCATGCGCGATCCACGTTACGACATTCTGTTCGAGCCGGTCCGCATCGGCCCGCTCACCACGCGCAACCGCTTCTACCAAGTGCCGCACTGTAGCGGCATGGGCCACCGCTATCCCGAGGCGGACCTTGCGCTTCGCCGGATGAAGGCGGAGGGCGGCTGGGGCGTGGTCTCGACGCAGGAGACCGAAATCCACCCCTCCTCCGACATTTCGCCCTCCAACCAGCAGCGCATCTGGGACGATCACGATATCGGACGGCTGACGGAGCTGACGGAGGCCGTTCATGCGCATGGCAGCCTCGCGGCAATCCAGCTCGTGCACAACGGCATCCACACCGCCAACCGCCTGACCCGCATAGCGCCCTATGGACCTTCGGACATGGCCGTGGATGTCGAGGATCCGGTGCAGGCGCGGGCCATGGACAAGGCCGACATCACCGCCTTTAGAAAGTGGCACCGCGATGCGGCGCTCCGGGCAAAGCGTGCCGGTTTCGACATCGTCTATGTCTATGCCGGCCACGATATGACGCTGCTTCAGCACTTCCTGCTGCAACGGCACAATTCCCGAACCGATGAATATGGCGGCAGTTTCGAAAATCGCCTGCGGTTGTTCCGCGAGGTGCTGGCGGACACGCGCGATGCCGTCGGCGACCGCTGCGCCATCGCTGTGCGCTTCGCCGTCGAGGAATTGCTGGGCGCCGATGGCCTGCAGCACGATGGCGAAGGGCGTGATGTCGTTGCCGCGTTGGCCGAGGAGCCCGACCTCTGGGACGTCAATCTCTCCAACTGGTCGAACGACAGCCAGACCGCCCGTTTCTCGCAGGAAGGTTTTCAGGAAGCCTATACGGCGTTCGTGAAGACGGTGACGACGAAGCCCGTCGTCGGTGTCGGCCGCTATACCTCGCCGGATGCCATGGTGCGGGCGATCCGCAGCGGCGTGCTCGACCTCATCGGCGCCGCCCGCCCCTCGATTGCCGATCCCTTCCTGCCGAAGAAGATCGAAGAGGGCCGCATCGACGACATCAGGGAATGCATCGGCTGCAATATCTGTACGGCCGGCGACAACACGGTCGTGCCGATGCGCTGTACGCAGAACCCGACCGTCGGCGAGGAGGCCCGCAAGGGTTGGCATCCGGAGATCATTCCGTCGCTCGCAAAGCCTGAAGCCGTGCTCGTCATCGGCGGCGGGCCGGCGGGGCTTGAGGCTGCACGCGCGCTTGCCCAGCGCGGCGCGGATGTCACGGTCGCGGAGGCCGGGCGCGAATGGGGTGGCCGCGTCACAAAGGAGGCGAAGCTGCCGGGACTTGCGACCTGGGCGCGGGTGCGCGACTGGCGCATGACGCAGCTGCGGCAGGCCCCGAATGTCGAGCTTTATCTCGATAGTCCACTCACCGCCGAAGATGTGCTTTCCTACGGCATCCGGCATGTGGCGATCGCGACGGGCGCCCGCTGGCGTGCCGACGGTGTCGGCAGGACGCACCGCGCACCCCTGCCCTTCCTGTTGGGCAGTGCCGTCGTCGGCGTCGATGCGCTTCTCGAGCGCGGGGTGGCGGCGCTTCCGAATGATGGTCCGGTCGTGGTCTTCGATGATGACCGCTATTATATGGCGAGCGTCTTGGCCGAATTGATCGCGCAGTCGGGCCGCAAGGTCACCTTCGTCACGCCCGCCGCCATCGTCGCGCCCTTTACGGATCACACGCTTGAACAGCGCCGCGTGCACACCCGTCTGATCGAACTCGGCATCGATATCGTGCTGCTGCACCAGCTCGGTGATTTCAGGCCGGATGTCCTGAGCATCGAATGCACCTATTCCGGCAAACGGCGCGAGATTGCCTGTTCCACCCTGGTGCCGGTGACGGCGCGCCTGCCGGTCGCAACGCTCTGGCACGATCTGTCGGCGGCGTCGGGCGCCTGGGCCGATCATGGCATCGAAAGCGTGGAGCGGATCGGCGACTGTCTTGCGCCCGGCATCATCGCCGCCGCGAACTATGCCGGCCATTTCTACGCCCGCAAGCTCGCCGATGTGGAGGCCGACGATTATAGCGCTTATCGCTGACCGACCTGTCACCTGCAAAAAAAATCTGCGTCGCGGTCCATTTCGTGATTGCTAATCGTTGCTCTACTTAATATGTTGTTAAGTGAGGAGTGAGGCTATGGATGACATCGCGGTAGCGACGAAGAATCAGGCCGTCATCGGCGAGAAGGTCAGGGCCTTCCGCGCGGCCCGGCGCATGTCGCTCAGGGCGCTGGGCGATGCGACGGGCACGACCGCAAGCTTCCTCAGCCAGCTCGAGCGTGGTCTGAGCGGCGTCAACATCAGCACGCTGATGCGCATCGCAGGCGCGCTCGGCATCAGCCTTACCGACCTTTTCGACGATGGTTCGCCGCCGGTCGGCCGTGTGCTGCGCAAGGACGAGCGCCCGGCCCTGCCGCCGGCGGAAGGCTATCGCAAGATGCTCCTCTCGCGGCGCCCGATCCGCGATATGGAGGTTTATATCGGCGAGTTCGATCCCGGTGGCTCGACAGGCGAAAAGCCCTATAGTCACGGGGATTCGCAGGAACTCTTCTTTGTTATCCGCGGCGAGGTGGAGCTCACCCTCGGCGAGGAACGTCATATGCTGTCCTCCGGTGACAGCATCGAATATCCAAGCTCGGTTCCGCACAAGACCGTCAATATCGGCACGGAAACCGCTGAAGTCATCTGGATGATCGCGCCGCCGACCAGCGTCGCGGATGATCTCGACAAATACCTGCCCCGGCCCGGCTCGTAGCCCCGGCGGGAACAATGTAACGCGAGCGCTACTGGGAGTATCAACATGAAGAAATTTGCGAGGGCTTTGGCCCTGACGATGACGTGCGCCCTGGCGTTGCCGGTATTCGCACAGGACAAGCCGGTCGCCGGCGAGGTGAAGGAAGGCTCGCTGAAGGGCAAGACGCTGACCTTCGTCTCCTATGGCGGCATCTATCAGGACGGCCAGGTCGCGGCACTGAAGGAGTTCGTCGACAAGTCGGGCGTTACGCTGCTCAATGATGGCCCGACCGAGATCGCCAAGCTGAAGGCGCAGGTCGATGCCGGCAACGTCACCTGGGATGTGGTCGATACCGCCGACCTGCCGCCCTACGTGCATTGCGGCACGCTCTTCCAGAAGCTCGACCTTTCCAAGCTCGACGTCTCGAAAATCCCGCCCGGCCAGGTCGGCGAGTGCTCGGTTCCGGCGATGAACTACGGCGTCGTTCTGATGTACAAGAACGAGACCTACAAGGATAACCCGCCGAAGAACTGGGTCGATTTCTTCGACACGGAAAAGTTCCCCGGCTCGCGCGCCATCGACGGTTCGGGTGACCCGACCGGCGGCCTGATCGAGCAGGCGTTCAAGGCGGCGGGTGGCGATCCGAAGGCGATGACGGCTGAGGATATCGAGAAGGGTATCCAGAAGCTGCGCGACCTCGGCCCCGATACGATCTATTGGAAAACCGGTGCGGAAAGCCAGCAGCTCGCAGAATCCGGCGAGGCCGACATGATCATGATGTGGACTGGCCGCGCCATGACCGCCGTGAAGAACGGTGCCGCCTATACGCCGGTCTGGCAGGATTGGCTGGTCGTGATGGACCAGATGACCATTCCGGTCGGCGTCAAGGATACTGATGCGGCCTATGCGCTGCTCAACGCCTATCTCGGCGCGAATGCCCAGGCGGTGCTCACCGAAAAGACCTCCTACACGCCGATCAATACGGACGCCAAGCCGAAGGTCGACGATGCGACGGCAGCCTTCCTCACCTCGACGCCGGAGCGCAATGCGCAGGGCTATCAGCAGAACATTCCGTTCTGGGTGAAGAACTTCGATCTCGCCGCCGAGAAATGGAACGCGCTTCTTTCCGGCAACTGAGCCGCTGATTGACCGCAGGCCCGGCTCCGGCCGGGCCTGTCTCGAAAACGGGAGATGCCCATGACCGCGACACATGATGAAGGCTTGCGGAGTGCCGTTGATCGGCCCGCCTTCCTGTCCCGTTTCCGACCGCGCGGTGCGGTCTGGCTGGCCGCGCCCGCCGTGCTGGTGCTGCTCATCGTGCTCGCCTATCCGCTCGGCATCGTCGTGTGGCGCTCCTTCACCGATCCCGCCGTCGGCGTCGATAATTACGTCTGGTTTTTCCAGTCCGCCGTGAACCGCACGGTGCTGCAACGCACCTTCGTCGTGGCCGCCTGGGTGACGCTCGTCTCCCTGATCTGCGCCTATCCTTACGCCTATGCCATGACGATCGTCGGCAAGAATGTGCGCCTCGCGCTCATCCTCTGTGTGCTCGTGCCCTTCTGGCTGAGCGGCGTGGTGCGCACGCTGGCCTGGGTGATCCTGCTGCAGGATTCCGGCGTCATCAATTCCATCCTGCGCGGCCTCGGTCTGTCGCCGGTCAAGCTCATCCGCACCCTGCCGGGCGTCGTCATCGGCATGACGCAGGTGCTTTTGCCCTTCATGATCCTGCCGATCTATTCCGTGATGAAGGGCATCGACACACGCCTGTTGCAAGCGGCTCGTAGCCTCGGTGCAAAACCCTGGAAGGCCTTTCTGCAGATCTACGTGCCGTTGTCGCTGCCCGGCGTCTATGCCGGCGCGATTATCGTCTTCATTTTGTCGCTCGGCTTCTACATCACCCCGGCTTTGCTCGGCGGTCCGCGCAGCATCCTCTTGTCCTCGCTGGTGCAAAATCAGGTGCTGAGCCTGCTCAACTGGGGCCGTGGCGGCGCCATGGGCGTGGTGCTGCTCGTTGCGACCTTTGTGCTCCTCGCCCTGGCGGCCCCGCTGATGCGCCAGAAACACACATCCTCGCGCAGGGAGGCATGAGCATGCCCTCGTTCTCCCGCATTTTCCTCGGTCTCTTCTGCCTGCTCGTCGCGATCCTGCTTCTGGCACCGACGCTTGTCGTGATCCCGATGTCGTTCAACGGCAACAAGTCCCTCGCCTTCCCGCCGGTTGGTTTCAGCTGGCAATGGTACGAGAACTTCTTCAGCAACCCGGATTGGACGACGAGTTTCTCCAACTCGCTGATCGTCGCCCTCATCGTCGCGGTGGTGGCGACGGTCATCGGCACCCTCGCCGCCTTCGGCGTCAGCCGCGCGGCGGCGCGGACCGGCGGCTTGCTGCGCGCCCTGCTCATCACGCCGATGGTCGTGCCGGGCGTGGTGCTGGCGATCGGCATCTACGCCGTCTATCTCGATACGCATCTCGTCGGCACCGTCACCGGCTTCGTGCTGGCCCACACGATGCTCGCCATTCCCTTCGTGCTGATCGCCGTGCAGGCGAGCCTCGAAGTCTTCGACCGGCGGCTGGAAACCGCGGCGTCGAGCCTTGGTGCGGGTAGACTGACGGTGTTCCGCACGGTGACGCTGCCGCTGATCCTGCCGGGTGTGCTCTCCGGCGCACTCTTCGCCTTCATCACTTCGTTCGACGAGATCATCGTCGCACTGTTCATCACCAGCCCCTATCTCAAGACGCTGCCGGTGCAGATCTATTCGTCGATCACGCGCGATGCGGACCCGACGGTTGCCGCAGTCGGCACTCTGCTTTTCATCGCAACGTCGCTTATCATCATCGCCGGCCTGCTCTTGGGCATGCGCCGCGGAAGGACCTGACCATGCACGCTCCCCAACGCTCCTCCGGCGCCGCGATCGAAATCCGCAAGGCCTCCAAACGCTACGGCGCCTTCACGGCGCTCAACGATATCGACCTGCATATCCGCCCCGGCGAATTCATGACGCTGCTCGGCCCCTCCGGTTCGGGCAAGACGACGACGCTGAACCTGATCGCAGGCTTCACCGACATCAGTTCCGGCATGCTGGAGATCGGCGGCAAGAGCGTCACCGGCCTGCCTTCGCACAAGCGCAATATCGGCGTCGTCTTCCAGCATTACGCGCTGTTCCCCCACATGACGGTCGGCAAGAACGTCTCCTATCCCTTGGCGCTGCGCGGCATCAAGGGCGACGACCGCGAGAAGCGGGTCAAGCGTGCCCTCGACATGGTGAAGATGGCCGATTTTGCCCATCGTTACCCGAACGAACTCTCGGGCGGCCAGCAGCAGCGCGTGGCGCTCGCCCGCGCGCTGGTCTTCGATCCGCCGCTGCTTTTGATGGACGAGCCGCTCGGCGCGCTCGATAAGAAGCTGCGCGAATGGCTGCAGCTCGAAATCAAGCGCATCCACCGCGAACTTGGCACCACCTTCGTCTATGTCACGCACGATCAGGAGGAGGCGCTCGTCCTCTCCGACCGCATCGCCGTCTTCAATGGCGGGCGCATCGAGCAGATCGGCACGGGGCGCGAACTCTACGACAGCCCGGCAACGCTTTTCGTCGGCCGTTTCATCGGCGAATCCACGGTGTTGCGCGGATCGGCTGAGGTTTCAGGCGATGAAACGGTCATGACGATCGGCGGGCAGAAGGTTGTCGCCAATCGTCGCCTTGCCGGCGATGCCCGCCCGGTGATCCTGCTGCGGCCCGAACGGGTGGCCCTGAAGCCCCCGGGTGCTGATGTCGTTTCCGGTGAAAACCGCCTCACCGGCACGATTGCCGAAGCGATATATCTCGGCTCCGGCTCGAAATACGAGGTGCGGCTGGCGGATGGCACGGTCGCCGTCGTGCGCAGCCCGCTCGGCGCTGCCGATTTCGGCATTGGCGATACCGTCGATATCGCCTTTCTGCCCACCGATCTCATCCTCCTCCCAGATGACGCCAGCGCCGACGTGACGCTGACCTGAACCCGAAAGCTCCTGCCATGGACGTCAAGACCAACGGTAACATCTCCTTCTGGTATGCCGATATCGGCGGCGTGCCGCAGAAGCGCCCTGCTTTGCCCGGCGATCGCGAAGCCGATGTCTGCATCATCGGCGCCGGTTATACCGGCCTCTGGACGGCCTACTATCT
>CBFGOD010000151.1:0-9432 GCA_965650295.1 uncultured Shinella sp.
CGGGAGATCGGCTCGGTGCGCGATGCCGCCGCCCTTGCCAAGTCCCAGGAGGAGGAGCGGCGCAACCAGTCGGACGCCGAACGCGAGAAGGCACGCGCCTTGGCCCGCGACAGCGTGCCCGACAAAAACCGCATTGCTCCCGCATACGAATTTCAGGAATTGCAGGCAAAACTCGACTATCCCGTGGCAGGCGACGTGCTGCGCCGGTTCGGCGACGCTGACGGTACTGGCCATGATTCGCAGGGCATGACGCTGGCGACCAATGCGGGCGCCCTCGTCACGGCGCCGTCGGATGGATGGATCGTCTTTGCCGGAACGTTTCGCAGTTATGGGCGCATGATCATCCTGAATGCCGGCGAGGGCTATCACCTGGTTCTCTCGGGCATGGACAAGGTGAGTGTGCGTGAGGGGCAGTTCGTCGTGGCGGGTGAACCGCTCGCCGTGATGGGTGAAAAAAGGGTTGCGAGTGTCAACGCTTTGACGCTGGAAACAGACAAGCCGACACTTTACATTGAATTCCGAAAGAACGGAAAACCGGTTGATTCCCAGCCGTGGTGGTCCGCCAAATATTCTGGAAAGGCACGCAATGATTCGTAGGGCTTCACTCGTTCTCGTCGGTGCACTCATGGGTGCGACGGCCATGAGCGTCATCAACACGGCAACGCTGCCCGCCGAAGCCGCGGGATCGTCGACCTATCGCGAGCTCTCGATCTTCGGTGACGTGTTCGAACGCGTGCGTGCGCAATATGTGACGCCGCCGAAGGAAGACCAGCTGATCGAGAACGCCATCAACGGCATGCTCTCCTCGCTCGACCCGCATTCGTCCTACATGAATGCCAAGGATGCCGACGACATGCGCACCCAGACGCGCGGCGAATTCGGCGGCCTCGGCATCGAAGTCACGATGGAAGACGAGCTCGTCAAGGTCATCACGCCGATCGACGACACGCCGGCGGCGCGCGCGGGTGTTCTGGCGGGCGACTTCATCTCGAAGATCGACGGCGCGGACGTGCGTGGCCTGAAGCTCGAGGAAGCGGTCGAGAAAATGCGCGGTGCGGTCAATACGCCGATCAAGCTGACGCTGATCCGCAAGGGCGCCGACAAGCCGATCGAACTGACCATCATGCGCGACGTCATTGCCGTCAAGGCGGTCAAGTTCCGCGTCGAGGGCGATGTCGGCTATCTGCGCGTCATCTCCTTCACGGAGAAGACCTATGACGACCTCGAAGCCGCGATGACCAAGATCAAGGAACAGGTTCCGGCCGACAAGCTGAAGGGCTATGTGCTCGACCTGCGCCTCAATCCCGGCGGCCTGCTCGACCAGGCGATCAACGTTTCCGACGCCTTCCTGGAGCGTGGCGAGGTCGTTTCGACCCGCGGCCGCAACGAGGACGAAACCCGCCGCTTCAACGCCACACCGGGTGACGACGCCGATGGCAAGCCCGTCATCGTCCTCGTCAACGGCGGCTCTGCTTCGGCATCGGAGATCGTCGCCGGCGCGCTGCAGGATCTGCGCCGCGCCACCGTGCTCGGCACGCGGTCCTTCGGCAAGGGTTCGGTCCAGACCATCATCCCGATGGGTGACGCCGGCGCGCTGCGCCTGACGACGGCGCTCTACTACACGCCGTCGGGCAAATCGATCCAGGGCACGGGCATCACGCCTGATATCACCGTTGAACAGCCGCTGCCGGCCGAGCTGCAGGGCAAGCTGGAAACCGCCGGTGAATCGAGCCTGCGCGGCCATATCCAGGGCCAGAGCGAAACCGACCAGGGTTCCGGCTCTGCCGCCTATGTGCCGCCGGAAGCCAAGGACGACGTCCAGCTTCAATACGCGCTGGAACTGCTGCGGGGCCAGAAGACCGACAAGTCCTTCCCGGCCAATCCGGAAAAGGCAGAGCTGAAGAACTGATCCGCTTCATCCAGGCCCGTCCCATGCGGGCCTGGATTTCCTCTTGAGCTTCCGGCCAGCGCGGACTGACCTTGGGCACAGACATTCACGCACCGCTCGGCCAGGACCGCAAGGCAAGGCCGCAACCGGCAGGACCGTCACGGTTCTCGGCCGGCACTGTCGTGTTTGCTCTCACCGTCGCCGGTCTTCTCGGTTTTTCAGGCTGGACGGCCATGGCGCCGAGCGGCCTCATCACGACGCCGCTTTCCGCGCCCGCGGAAGAAACCGCCAACAACACCCAGACCGACGACAAGGCCGACCAGAAGGTCGCCGTCGCCAAGGAGCGCGTACCCCGCACATCAGGCCTTTCCGGCGCACGCGTCGAGGAAACGCTCACCGACGACGGCAATGTCGTGCGCACCTACAAGCCCGGCAGTCGCACAGGGTCCGGTCCGCTGATCATCGAGGCCGGCCGCGTCGGCCAGGATTCTCGCACCGCCGCCTTCCCGAACGAGGACCTGCTGGAAGATACGTCCGACGGCAAGATCCCCGTGATCGGCCTCGACGGCACCCGGCCGATGGACCAGTATGCACGGCCGTGGTCGGGTGCGCGCGGCACGCGCATCGCCATCGTCGTCGGCGGCCTCGGCCTCAGCCAGACGGGCACGCAGCGCGCCATCAAGGAATTGCCCGGCGAAGTGACCCTGGCCTTTGCGGCGAGCGGCAACAGCCTGCCGCGCTGGATGCAGGAAGCCCGCCGCGACGGCCATGAAATCCTGCTCCAGGTGCCGTTCGAACCCTTCGATTACCCGGATAACGATCCCGGCCCGCACACGCTGCGCACCGATCTCGGCGAGGCCAAGAACCTCGCCGAGCTGCATCGCGCCATGGCGAAGACCACCAACTATACCGGTATCGTGAACTTCATGGGCGGGCGCTTCCTCTCCGATGCGGACGCGCTGGAGCCCGTCATGCGCGATGTCGCCAGCCGCGGTCTCGTCTTCCTCGACGATGGCAGTTCGGCGCAGTCCCTGTCCGGCACCATTGCCGGCGCCGTCGAGGCGCCGCATGCCTTTGCCGATCTTCAGCTCGATGCCGACCTGTCGCGCGAATCGGTGCTGAAGAAGCTCGACGAGCTGGAGCGCATCGCGCGGCGCAACGGCACGGCCATCGGCATCGCCTCGGCCTTCGACGAGAGTGTGGACGCCATCCGCGAATGGTGCGAGGAAGCGGGCAGCCGTGGCATCGAAATCGTCGGTGTCGCCTCGCTCGCGGATATCCCCTCCAAACAATAGGAACGATCGGATGGGCAAGGATAAGGACAGGGTGATCAGGGCCGAGGATCTGCCCTATCGCCCCTGCGTCGGCATCATGGTGCTGAATGCCGATAACAAGGTCTGGGCCGGCCGGCGCATCGCCATCGGCAATTCCGAATATGACGGCTCGCCGCAGCTCTGGCAGATGCCGCAGGGCGGCATCGACAAGGGCGAGGATCCGCTCGAAGCCGCCTATCGCGAGCTCTACGAGGAAACCGGCATGAAGAGCGTTTCGCTCCTTGCCGATGCGGGGCGCTGGATCAATTACGACCTGCCGGAACACCTGATCGGCATCGGCCTCAAGGGAAAATTCCGCGGCCAGACGCAGCGCTGGTATGCGTTCCGCTTCGAGGGCGCCGAAAGCGAGATCGCCATCAACCCGCCGCCGGGCGGCCACGAGCCGGAATTCGAGGAGTGGGGCTGGAAGCCGATGCGGGACCTGCCGGACCTCATCGTGCCCTTCAAGCGCAAGGTCTATGAAGAGGTCGTCGCCGCCTTCGCCCATCTCGCGCCCTGAATACAAATACCCTCCCCGGGGCGAGCCGGGGAGGGTTTCTCGTCTTCCTGCGATCAAAGGAAGCCGAAATCGCTGGTCGTGAGCGTCTTGACGCCCTGCAATGTGGCAACCAATTCGAGATCCGCGTCCGAGCCCCTGCCGTCGGCATCGAACCACAGGCGACCGTTGTCGCTTTCGAACAGGAATGTGCCCTTGCTCGATGTCGCCACGGGATCGGCCCCGACGACCAGCATCACGGTCGCGTCGCCGGACGCGATGCCATAGTCGCTGCGATCGATCATCAGCTTGTCCTGGCCACGGGTGAAGTCGGTGATGACGTCACCCTCGCCGTCCCGGCCCTCAAGGTTGAAGATAAACAGATCCTTGCCGGAGCCACCGGTGAGCCAGTCGTCACCCGCGCCGCCGGAGAGCATGTCGTCGCCCCCACGGCCTTGTAGCACGTCGTCGGCGCCGCCGCCATAAAGCGTATTGGCGCCGGCATCGCCCCGGATATCGTCATCGGCGCTGCTGCCGTGGATGATCTCGACGTTCTTGACGGTGAGACCAAGGGCAAGGCCTTTGTTCTTCGCCTGGTTTTCCAGATCGAGAACCACCGAGGTGGGACCATCCTTGAACAGCAGCGTATCCTGGCCCGAGCCGCCGTCGAAGACGTCCTTGCCGGTGAAATCGGTGCGAACGAGCGTGTCATGACCGGCATCGCCGAACAGCTGATCGTTGCCGGCACCATCTTCCAGCCAGTCATGGCCGTCGGCACCATGCAGCACATCGTTGCCGGCATTGCCGAAGAGCTTGTCGTTGAGGCTGCCGCCGGTGACCGTGTCCTTGCCCTTCGAGCCGTCATAGACGAGCGTTTCGAAGGCATTGAAGCTGGTCGTGGCATCGACCGTCACCTTGCCGGTGGTGAACTTGAAGCTGATATCCTTCGTCTGCTCGGCAACGTCGAGATCGAGCGTGTCCGTACCGGTGCCGCCGTCGGCAACATCGCCGATGCCGGCATAGACGGTGTCGTTGCCCGCCTCGGCATAGAGCTTGTCCTTGCCGCCGGTCTTGTCCAGACCGTCGCCATAGAGCGTGTCGTTGCCATCGCCGCCGCGCAGCGTGTCGTTGCCGGCATCGCCCGAGAGGATATCGTTGCCCGCGCCGCCCGTCAGCGTGTCGTTGCCCGCACCGCCGCGCAGTTCGTCGTTCAGCGAACCGCCGGTAAAGACGTCGTTGCCGGCACCGCCGTAAAGCGCGACGCGCTCGATGTTCTTCACCGTGACCGGTGTCCCGGCCACGACGACATTCGGCGCTACCTTGAAGGTGATACCAGACGAATATTTGCTGAAGTCGATGGAGGCGAAGTCCGTGCCCGTGCCGCCGTCGAGCGTCAGCTTGCCGGTGGAGGCCGTGCGGTAGAAGGCATCATTGCCCGTGCCGAGATCGACCGTGTTGTGGCCGATCGACGAACCGAGGTCGCCGACGCGCACCACGTCGTTGCCGTCGCCGGCGCTGATCGTGTTGGTGCCGCCATTGTCGTAGAGGGTATCGTTGCCGGCACCGGATGTCAGCTTGTCGTTGCCCGCGCCGCCATCGAGCATGTCGCTGCCGGCCGTGCCGATCAGCGTGTCATTGCCGGCAAAACCATAAAAACGCACGCTGCTGGCCGTCCCGACCGATTTCACGACGTCGTTGCCCGCACCGAAAGACACTTCGATCGTCTCGAAGTTCTTCAGCACCGTGCCGTCGCTGATCTTGGCATTGGCGCCTGTCGCCTCGAAGGTCAGAGCCGTCGTGGCAGACTTGCGATCGACCGAAACCGTATCGATCCCCTTGCCGCCATCGGCCGTGTCGGCGCCGCCATCACCGAGGAGCACATAGTCGGCCCCCGTGCCGGTCGTCACATTGTCCTTGCCGAGACCGGCATCGACCCGGTTGCTGCCGTCGCCGGCATTGACGACGTCGTTGCCTGCGCCGGAATTGATGACGTCGTTGCCGGAGAGCGTCGTGATCGTGTTGGCGCCGGTTCCCACAGCTTTGATCGTATAGTGCTCGAAGCCCGAAATCGTCGTGCCGCCGCCGATCGTGTTGACGACCGTCGCCGCCTTGGCCGTGAAGTTGCCGGTGAAGGCTTCGATCACCAGGCGGTCGCTGCCGCTCGAATCGGTGATCGTGTCCTTGCCCTCACCGTATTTGTACGTGACTGTGTCGTTGCCGGAGCCGCCGTTGATCGTGTCGTTGCCGGCACCGCCGTCGATGAGATCGTCACCGGCATCGCCATAGAGCTTGTCGTTGCCGGCTTCGCCATAGATCAGGTCCGTGGCATCGCCGCCATGGACGGTGTCATTGCCGGTGCCGCCATAAAGAAGGTCGCTGCCCTGATCGCCATAGAGAAGGTCGTCGTCGGCACCGCCCGTTAGGTAGTCGGTGCCGTAGCCGCCGCGCAACGTGTCCTTGCCCTCGTCGCCCATCAGCACATCGAAGCCGCGGCCGCCGGAAAGGATATCGTCACCGCGACCACCGGTCAGAATATCGGCATAGTTGCCGCCGGTGATGCGGTCGGCAAGGTTCGTGCCGGTAATCTGGAAGCTCTCGACATTCAGCGCGCTGACATTACCCGTCAGCGTCTGGGGCGAAATCCAGTCCTTGATGGTGATGTTGAGCCCTGTAGCCTGATCGGAATAGTCGATGATCAGGCGATCGGTGCCCGAACCGCCGTCCACGACATCGCCCGAAGCCGTCGCGAGCTTGCCGACTGCGAACATGTCGCGGCCCGAGCCGCCATAGAGCTTGTCGGCCCCCGCACCGCCGTCGAACATGTCGTCGCCGCTGTCGCCGTAGAGCGTGTCCTTGCCCTCGTCTCCCATAAGGAAGTCGTTCTGGAAGGAGCCGTTGGCGATGTCGTCACCGGCGCCGCCCATGATCTGGTCCACACCCATGCCGCCATTGATTTTGTCGGCGCCGCCAAGCGCCATGATGAAGTCGTCCTCGAGATCGCTGCCGAGCAGATTGTCGACACCATCCGTACCCATTACCATACCCATCCGGGCCTCCTGATCTTGCATTCTGGACACGCGCCGGCCCTCACGGTTCCGCACGGAACCGCGTCGTAAAGCGTGGAGGGTCCGGGGTGAGGCGCTCATCGCGCCGGGAGCGTCCGTGCCGGACGGCAACGCCCGGGCTGAACCTTCATCCTTTTCGAGCCGGGACCGGCATCGTCTGTTCAGTCGAACGCCGCCGAATGCATGCGTTCTTGCCGGCTATATTGTGCAAAAAAAGCCGCATCCCTGTTCCCGCGGGAACTGACAGAGGGGTGCATGGAACAGGCGCGAAGCACCTCTGTTCCCTCGGGAACAGGCGCAAAAGCGCAAGGCCGAAAACGAAAAAACCCCGGGCGGGCCGGGGTTTTCTGGATCGGATTGGACCGGCTTCGAAGAGCCGGACGCCTTATTCGGCTTCGTTGGCCGGGGCGGCGTTGAGCTGGCCGTACTTCTCTTCGCCGAGCTTGCCGAGCAGCTCGAGCTGGGTTTCGAGAAAGTCGATATGGCCTTCTTCATCGATCAAGAGCTCTTCGAAGAGCTTCATGGTGACGTAATCACCGGCCGCGTGACAGATGTCGCGCGAGTTCTTGTATGCCTTGCGCGCGTCGTATTCGCCGGCGAGATCGGCTTCCAGAACTTCCTTGACGTTCTGGCCGATGCGCAGCGGTGCGACGGTCTGCAGGTTCGGGTGGCCTTCGAGGAAGATGATGCGGGCGACGAGCTTGTCGGCGTGCTGCATCTCTTCGATGGACTCGGCACGTTCCTTCTTGGCGAGAAGCGTGTAACCCCAGTCCTCGAGAAGGCGGTAGTGGAGCCAGTACTGGTTGACAGCACCCAGCTCGAGATAGAGCGCTTCGTTAAGCTGCTCGATGACCCTTTTGTCGCCTTTCAAGATCCGCTCTCCTGTTTTCTTCATGGAATTGTTTGAGGCGGGTCATGAAATCAAATATCTCGTCGCCCGTCGAGTCACGGCGGGCGTGATACTGCTCGGTGGTGCGGATGATGATATCGACGACATTGGGGAAACAGCCGCAGCAGCGGCCGCGTTTTTGCATCGCGTGATAGACCTTTGCAGGCACGATCAGCTGCCAACAGTCCTCGTCAAGGAGGCTGTTGACCACGTCGACAATGTCCTTGTCGGTGATGAAATTGCAGCTGCAAACGAGCATTTCGTCTTGCCTGTCATACGCAAAGCACTGAGTTTCCGGCATTAAGCAAAAGAGGACATCCGGTGTCAAGAATGAACAGGTCAGGCTTGCTGACTCACTAATTTAGAGTCGTTCTAATCTTGACTGGAATCATCGTCTTTTCAGCAGGTTACAGTTTGGTGACAACCCGCGACATGCCATCCGGATGCGTCAAACTGACCGATCACGAATTGTTGCAAAAACCCGTTTCGGCTGTCCGTTTTTCCGAATCCGGCAAAGCATCGGGAAAAGGCTGCCTGTCGAATCGGCGTGCAAACCGTCAGACATTCCCGTCCCACGCGGCGTTCTGCGCAAAATCGCCCCTCGAAAAACCCTGGAAATCGTCTATATGACGGGCAAAGGAGAGCCTATGGCCCGCATTGACCAGACCGAGGATTGGCGCAACCGCCATGCCCCGACCATCAGCACGTTCGAATCGCTGGCATTGGAGTCCTATGGTCACCTGCCGGAAGAGTTCCGCGCATTGACGGGCAACCTCATCATCGAGATCGCCGAATTCCCGAGCGACGACGTGTTCGAGGACATGGCGCTCGAAACGCCCTTCGATCTGCTTGGCCTGTTCGAAGGCCGCGGCATTACCGAGCGCTTTACCGTCGAGACCGGTGAGATGCCGAACCGCATCACGCTCTACCGCCGCCCGATCCTCGATTATTGGGCGGAAAACGAGGAAACGCTCGGCGACATCGTCACCCATGTGCTCATCCACGAGATCGGCCATCATTTCGGCCTGTCGGACGACGACATGGAGCGCATCGAGGCAAGCGCGGAAATCGCGGCGGGCTGACCCGCCGCGACTGCTCTCTACGACTTACTGCTCGGAGAGCTTGATATCGGGCGTATATTCCTTGCCCGGCACGTCCTTCACGACCGCCTGGCCGCACTGCATGACCTTGGCATCGGCATTGTAGGCATAGGTCGGCGAGCCGTGCAGCTCCCAGCCCTTGTTCAGCGCCAGCGTCACCTTGTGGCAGAAGGTGGCGTCGTCGACGGCGGTGAGGAAGCGGTAGACTTTCATGCGGTTCTCTTTCTCTCGTTGATCATGTCGACCCTGGCGAGCAGACGCTCGGCCTGGTCGGCGTGAAGCTTTTCGACCATGCGGCCGGCGATGTTGACGACCGCCTTGCCCGCATTGTCGGGTGCGGCGAAGGCCGCGACGATCGCCAGCGCCTCGGCGGCCTCCGCTTCCGTTACGCCATAGGCCGCGTTGGCGGCGGCGATCTGCGCCGGATGGATCAGCATCTTGCCGTCGAAACCCATTTGCCGGCCCTGACGGCAT
This sequence comes from uncultured Shinella sp., assembly GCA_965650295.1. Taxonomy (GTDB): domain Bacteria; phylum Pseudomonadota; class Alphaproteobacteria; order Rhizobiales; family Rhizobiaceae; genus Shinella. The sequence continues at coordinate 9,226 of CBFGOD010000151.1, forward strand.
TCCGCGTCGAAGCCATCGGCATCCGCAAAGTCGTTGAAGACGGAATCGATGACATCAAGCCCGCAGGCGCGCGCCGCGACGACCGCCTGAAGCAACAGCGGCACGAGGAAGGGACGGCCGGGAATATCGGCAATGCCGGTCTCCTTGCGCAAATCGTTGAGACCGACCACGAAGCAATCGAGCCGGCCGCCTGCGGTTCGGCCCGTC
>CBFGOD010000152.1:0-9432 GCA_965650295.1 uncultured Shinella sp.
TCATCATGTCGAAAATCGCCGCGACCGCCGCGACGGGACTGCCCAGGCTGAGCAGCGTGGTGATGAGGCCCAGATGGCTGATCGTCGAATAGGCGAGCAGGCCCTTCAGGTCCTGCTGGAACATCGCGAAATAGGCACCGAGGATCAGCGTGCTGATGCCGGCGATGCCGACCAGCATGAACCATTCATAGGTGCCCGACAGCGCCGGCCAGAACCGCACGAGCAGAAAGACGCCGGCCTTCACCATGGTCGCGGAATGCAGGTAGGCCGAGACGGGCGTGGGCGCCGCCATGGCGTTCGGCAGCCAGAAATGGAACGGCACCTGCGCGCTCTTGGTCAACGCGCCGATGAGGATAAGAACCAGCGCCGTGAGATAGAGCGGATGCGCCTTGATCAGGTCGCCCGAGGCCAGCACCACATCGAGATCGTAGCTGCCGACGATATGGCCGAGCACCAGCAGGCCGGCGAGCAGGCAGAAGCCGCCGATACCGGTGATGGTGAGCGCCATGCGCGCGCCGTCGCGGGCGGCGGCATTGTTGTGCCAGTAGCTGATCAGCAGGAAGGAGAAGATGCTGGTCAGCTCCCAGAAAACCGAGAGCAGGATGATGTTGCCGGACAGCACGATGCCGAGCATCGAGCCCATGAAGGCGAGCAGGAACGAGAAGAAGCGTGGAACCGGATCCTCCTCGGACATGTAGTAGCGCGCATAGAGGACGACGAGGAAACCGATGCCGGTGATGAGCATCGCAAAGAGCCAGGCAAACCCATCCATGCGCAGGGTGAAATTCAGCCCGAGCTGCGGCAGCCATTCGAGATCGAGCCGCACCTTGCCGCCATCGCGCACCGAGGGATAGAGCACCGCCGTCAAGACGAGGGTGACGAAGGTCACGGCGCCTGCCATGCGCGCGGCAAGGACGCGCGAATCGGTCCTCAGCAGAACGATCGCCGCCAGGCTTCCCGCGAAGGGAAGGCAGACCAGCAGGACCAGAATCATTTCACCTGTCATCGTTTGATCGATCGCTTTCGAACGTCAGAGCGTCTCTACAATGCCGTGAACCGGCACCATGGGAAAGCCGCGCGATCGATGTCAGCGATCGATGCGGCCGTCAGGCGAAAACCGTCGGAGGAGCACGTGCGCCCCGCGTCTCGACATTGCTCCTGCGGGATATGCCGGGCGAAACCATGGCGCGGGCAAATCGCTCCACAGCCTCCGGACGACATGCGGAATCTGCCGGCAGACAGGCGAGATCGATGCCGCCTCGCGCAAGAGAGGCAATCTTGCCCGCACCGGCGCGCTTACGGCAATCTCGCTCGTTCGTTGATGAAGCGTATCCCGCCGGCTTCTGCGTGCCGTAACGAAGCACTTTTGCGGCGGGGCTTGCGGCAGATGGTGCCGGCAGCGTGGTTATCAACAGAAGAAGGCAGGTGAACGCTGTGCAAAAAAGGCCGAAAGCCCGACGAACCGGTCGATGCTGTTGCCGTGTTGCCGTCAAACGCCCTGCCTCTCGATACCGCTGTCCAGTTTGAATATTGTCTCGCTCGGACAATACGTTGGCGGGATCGGCACTGTCCACCCGCACGGGGAAAACTTTTGCCAAAATACGGCGATTTATCGCACTTTGCGCAAGGATTTCCCTGACCATCCCCCATCAGGGAAAGGATGTCGCAGGCTGCGTGCCTTGATGCCCATCCCCTTTGGGCGCATTCTAGCGCCTGCGAATCGCATTTAGCAGACCTGCTCCACAAAGGGCCTGACCCGGGGGCGAAGGTGCGTCGAATATCTGGATCAGCCGGCCGCCCGGACGTCCAGCGAGTTCCGTGTTCCGGTTTCTGCAGCATCCCGGCACGGCGTCAGTTCACTCTCAAAACGGGGATACGCGATGACGGATGCACGCAAGGAATGGATCAGCAAACGGGCCTATTCGATCTGGGAAGAAGCAGGCCGTCCCCATGGCCATGACAACGCCCATTGGGAACAGGCCGTGCGCGAGCGCGACGAATTCGAGCGGGTGGCGCTCGCGCCGGAAGCCACACCTGCTAAATCGGCGAAAAAGCCGCTGATCGAGATCTCCAAAGGCAAGGACGCCGAGGCTGCGAAGCCGAAGAAGAAAGCGGCCGGTTCCGAAAAACCAACTGCCGCCGCCAAGGCGGTCGCGAAAGCGAAATCCGTCAAGGCGGCAAACAGCAAACCGATTTGATCAAAGCGTCGCCAATATCCTGTTGGCGATCGCGCCCGCATAGGCGTCGCGCTGGGTGACCTTGTTCTCCAGCGCGACGATGACGTTTTCGGAGAAGTCCACGCCGTAGAGATCGAACATCGAGCTCAGCCCCCCGGGCGTGAAAACGTTGATCTCCAGGATCTTGTCGCCGACGATATCGAGACCGACGAGAAACATGCCGTCCTCCACCAGCTTCGGCCGCACCATCTCGGCAATCGCCAGGATTTCCGGCGTGATCTCAACCTTCACCGCCGTTCCCGCGGCGTGGATGTTCGAACGCACCTCACCCTTGGCCGGCACGCGGCGGATCGCGGCATAGGTGCCATCCTTTTCCAAGGGACGGCCGTTCATCAGGAAGAGACGGATGTCGCCCTCCGTTGCCGCTGCCAGATAATTCTGGGCGATCAGATAGCCCTCGCCGCTGACGGCTTCGAAAATCTGATTCAGGTTGGCCTCGTCGGGCGAGCCGATCTTGAAGACATTCTTGCCGCCCGAGCCTTGCAGCGGCTTCATGATCACACCTTCCTTGTGCAGGTCGATGAAGCCGCGGATTTCGTCGATGCTCTTGGAAATCAGCGTCTGCGGCCTGACAGCCTGCGGAAAGCCCTGGAAATAGAGCTTGTTCTGGGCAAGCGACAGGCCATCGGGATCGTTGACCACGAGCGTGCCGCGCGCGGCGGCAAGCCGACCGAACATCGCCCCGACATGCGCCGCCCATGGCCGGCCATCGGCATCGAGCGATGGGTCGTTGCGCAGAAAGAGCACATCGACCTCGGAGACATCCATAGTCTCGACCGTGGTCTCATCGCCCTGGAGGGCGGCATGAAAACTCTCGGCCTTCTTGTAGCGTTTGCCGGGCAGCACGCGGCCGCGCACCGAGAGGCTGTCATCGGCCCGCAGCACGAAATCGCCCGGCGTCAGGTAGCAAATGTCGTGGCCACGCGAGAGCGCCGCCATTGCGAGCGACGTGGTGGTGAAGGTCGGGGTCTCGTCTTCGATCGAATTGACGAAAAAGGCGATACGCATGATTGCTCTCCTCAAGCTTCGAGCATGGCAAGGGGGGTGAGGCCGGCACGGGCGCGCTCCAGCCTTGCACGCCCGCGTTCGGTTTCCAGACACAGCGGACGCAGGACCGGCGCCTTCAAGAGGCCCCGGGCGCCCAGTTCCTCCATCACGCTGAAATCGGCGGCGGAAATCTTGCCCATCCAGAACGGATCGAGCGCGCCACCGCCCTTCAGGTGGCTGAGCAGCGAAAGCAATCCGCGCAGATAGATCGCGTCCTTGGCGAGCCCGCCGCCGCGAAAGACGCGAAGCAGCAGGCCGAAGGCGGTTTCCGCATCGATATCGTAGCGCTCCGTCAAAAGCCGGAAACTTTCGACGAAGGAGGCGCCCGACAGCATCAAATTGCAGCCGACGACGCGGGCGGCGAGCAGCCGCAGCCGTTCCGGCGTGAAGCCGCCCGCGAGGAACTCGGCGAAGACCGCCAATCCCTCCTGCATGCCCTCATAGCCTGCAAGGCCGGTGCGGAAGACGCGCAGCCCCTGCGCCGAGCCGTTGAAATAGGTGAGAAGGTGCACGCCCACCTCATGGCTGAGAAGGGCATCGACGCGATGGCGCATCATACGGGTGCGACGCGAAATGAGCAGCCGCGGCCCGGACACCAGAAGGCCGGGCGGCACGTCGTCGCGCAGCTCGATCGCCGCGTCGAAACCGTCATAGCGCCGCTGGTAATCCGTCATCATCGTGCGCGCCCGGTGCTCGACGAAGAAGCAGTCGACCACTTCGTCATCGTCAGGTGTGAGCGCCGGCACGCGCCGCGCCGCGCCGGTGCCATCGAGAACCGTTTGCGCGGCCTTCAGCAGCGAGGGCTCGACGGGGCCGTAGAGGGCGCGGCCGAATTCGACGAAGCGCGCCTTCTCGCGATGGCCTATGAGGGTCAGTTGCAGGTCGAGTTCCTGCTGCTTTTCCCGGTAAATCTGGTGCAGGACAGGGTCTTCGAGACGGTCGAGCGAAATGGAATAGAGCCGGCGCTTTTCCCGCTCCACCAGCAGGCTCAGCGGCCGATAGAGGAAGCGCGGCGGTTTGTCGTAGTGGTTCGCTTTGAACTCCTGCCATGCCGCACTCGCATTGATCGGCGTTACGCAGAGCAGGAAGTCGAAGCTGGAGGCGACATCGTCCATGCCACGATCGGCCCGCTCCACCGCGTCGACAAAGGCCTTTCGGCCAAACGCACGGTAGGTAACGGGCTTGGGAAAACCATCGGCCTCGAGAAAGGCGGCCACGGCATGCAGACCGGCATCGAGAAAATTGTCGATGAGGCGCTCGCGCAGGTCCGGATAGGTCTCATCCGATCCGGTGACGCGGTAGATCGGCGCAAAACGCAGCGTGACGAGCGGCAGGCGCAGTTTCAGCAGGTCCGGCCGTGCGCAGGGATCCTCCTGCGCCTCACAGAGATCGACATGCGGGGTGCGGAACCGCGCCTCGAAGGCTTTGATCGCCGCCTCGAAGGCCTTCATCGCGCGGTGTGCCGCAAGGCCGCGTGTCGCCGAAAGGGTCACCTCGAAGGGCTGGAGAAAGGGCGCGTCATCGGAAAGCAGCCGGTCTCGCTCCAGTTCATCGACATCGATCAGCAGGAACGTGCCGAATGTCTTGCGCAGCGTAGCGGCGATCGGCGCGATCAGATTGACGGCGTCCTCGATATTGGTCGTAAGAAGATAGGAGGCATTGGCGCTCGCCACCTCGCGCGCCACGACATGCCGTTCTGGATCCCCGACATGAAGGCAGAGGAACGGCTGTGGCCGGTCGATATGCAGGCGCCCGCCATCGAACTCACGTCGCACGGGCTTGCCGGCCTCCAGCGCCGCGATGACATCCTCGACAAGGCTCTTTTCCTTGTTTTTCGCGCGCGGCTTGCGCGCCGCTCTCGCTGGGGTCATGCGACCTCCCGCAATGCGCTTTCGAGAACCGGAACCGAGGATGCAATGAGAGAGCGGAGCGCGGAGATCGCCTGCCAGTCCGGCACGCCTGTCCATTCGTCCATGAAAATCTTCTTGAACTCGACGGCGATGGCGCAGCCGGTCGCCGGAAAGCGCTCATGGATGAACCGTGTCTGCTCGCCGCGGCCCTGGAAGGCGACGTTCTCGCGCACATCGAGCCGCCGTCCGAGGAAATCGTAGTCGGCGCAGAAATCCATGAAGGCATCGACGACAGGCGCCCAGCGGCTGCGGTCCATGGAGATCGTGCCGATATTGATGTCGGGCGCATCCGCCCCCGCCGTCGGCGTCCCCGAAGCACCGTCACGGCGGTGGTTGTAGCTATGGATATCGAGCACGACGAAGGCGCCATATTGCGCCTCGACACCACGCAGATAGTTTTCCAGCATGCCGTAATAGGCATCGTGCAGCGCCAGGCTTTCGGAGAGATCGGCGTCGGACAACGGCTCACGCCAGACGTTCAGGCCCCAGGCCTGCTCCGGCCGCTGATAGACGGCGGCATCGCGCGCGCGGTTGAGATCGATCTCGAAGCGAGAGCGCTGGAAGACGATACGGTTGGCAAGATCATGGATCGTTTCGGCGGTGAAGGGATCTTCTTCGCGCAACCGCCCGTCTTCATCGAGCACCATCCTGGAAACGAGGTTTTCCCTGACGGCATGGCCGTTGTGGATGGCGGTGCCGACGATCGGCGAAGGCCCGCGCGAGGTCATCCACCACACATGATCGCCGGTAAACTCGCTATCGTCCAACATGCGCCGCCGTGCTCCAGTCCCAGGTACAGCAGGAATGCCCGACGATCATCTTCGTTCCAAAACCGCGGCACCTTGCCCCTTGGAGAGAGGCGCAAAGCACTCTATCTGAACGGTCGACGCGATTTTCGGCGAGGACCCCTGTGCGCACGATCTACATGATGGCCGGCCTTCTGATGACGGCGCTCGGCATCGTCGGCGCGTTCCTGCCGCTGTTGCCGACGACGCCGTTCCTGCTCGTCGCTGTCTGGTGCTTTTCCCGCTCCTCGCCGCGTCTCGAACAATGGCTGCTGACCCACAAGACGCTCGGCCCACCCTTGACGAACTGGCAGCGCGAGGGCGCGATTTCCGGCCGCACCAAGGTCGTCGCCGTCAGCCTGATCGCCGCGAGCTACGCCTTCTTCTTCTACCGCACCCAGCCTTCGGTTCTGCTGGCGGTCATCGTCGGCCTCGTGCTGTCCTGCAGCGCCCTTTTCATCCTCACCCGCCCATTGCCAAAAGGAAAATGAGACGATGACGGACAAAAGCAAGCCGCCCTTCATCGTCTGGTTCCGCCGTGACCTGCGCACGGACGACAACGCCGCCCTCTCCGCAGCCGCCGACAGCGACCACCCCGTCGTGGTGCTCTACATCCGGGAAGCGGCCGACGGAACCGGCCCGCTCGGTGCGGCGCAAGGCTGGTGGCTGCACCATTCCCTGACGGCGCTCGGCAAATCGCTCAAAGCGCTGGGAACGCCGCTGATCCTGCGCAGTGGGGATGCCGGCAAGGTTCTGGACGAACTGATCGAGGAAACCGGCGCCGAAACGATCTACTGGAACCGCCGGCACGACCCCGCCGGCATCAAAATCGATACGGACATCAAGGCCTCCCTTAAGGAACGGGGCCTTACCGCGAAGAGCTTTGCGGGCGAACTGCTGCACGACCCGACGCGCCTGCTGACCGGCGAGAAGAAACCCTACCGCGTCTACACCCCCTTCTGGCGCGCCTTTGAGCGGGATGGCGAGCCGCATGAGCCAATCGATGCACCACAAAAGCTCGTCGCCGTGCGTTCGGCGCCGAAATCCGAAACGCTTGACGACTGGACCCTGCTGCCGAGCAAACCGGACTGGGCGGCCACGTTCGGCGACGTCTGGACACCGGGCGAGGACGCCGCACGGGAGCGCCTCGAAACCTTCGTGGAAGGCGCCATCCACGGCTATCAGGCGAAACGCGACCACCCCTCCATCGACGCCACGTCGATGCTGTCGCCGCATCTGGCCATGGGTGAAATCTCGCCGGCGCGGGTCTGGCATGCGACACGCGGCCTGAAGGCGCCAACGGACGATGTGATCCATTTCCGCAAGGAGCTGGTCTGGCGGGAATTCTGTCATCACCTGCATTTCCACTTTCCGGCGCTGGCGCAGAAGAATTGGAACGACCGCTTCGATGCCTTTCCCTGGGAAGGCAGCACGAAGGAATTCAAGGCCTGGACGCGCGGCGCGACCGGTTATCCCATCGTCGATGCCGGCATGCGGCAGCTCTGGCAACACGGCTTCATGCACAATCGCGTGCGCATGATCACCGCTTCCTTCCTGATCAAGCATCTCATGATCGACTGGCGGCGCGGCGAACAATGGTTTCGCGATACGCTCGTCGATGCGGATGCGGCGTCGAATGCGGCAAACTGGCAATGGGTCGCGGGTTCCGGTGCCGATGCCTCCCCCTTCTTCCGCATCTTCAATCCGATCCTGCAGGGCGAAAAATTCGATCCGGATGGCACCTATGTGCGCCGCTTCGTGCCGGAACTCGAAAAGCTGGATGCCGCCTTCATTCACAAGCCCTTCGACGCACCCGAAAGCGCGCTGAAGAAGGCCGGCATCGTGCTGGGAGACACCTATCCCAAGCCGCTCGTCGATCATGCCAAGGCGCGCGAACGGGCGCTTGGCGCCTATAAAGCGCTGAAGGACGACTAATCCAGCCGCGCCAGCGTCGCCGTGAGCACCGACGCGAAGGCCTCGCCCGCATCCTCCAGCGCGCCGCTGTTGTCGATGACGACGGTATCCGCCGCCACCACGATTTCCGGCGCGGCGCGATCCAGCCGCTTTGCAATCGCCTCGGCGCTCTCGCGGCCGCGCGAAGAAAGGCGGGCGGCGAGAATGTCCGGGCGTGCGGTGACGACCACCACCTTCAGCCGTGGATAGATTGCCGCAAAAGCCGGCAGCGCGGAGCGGCTGCCATTGGCAATCAGCGTCACGCCCCCGGCAAGTTCATCGAGCGTTTCACGCGGAATGCCATAGGACAGGCCATGCGCATCCCAGGACACGGCAAAGCCGCCTTCGACCTTAAGCCGGCGAAATCCATCGGCATCGATCGCCTGATGTGCCTCCCCGCCCGCGTCCGCCGGGCGGGTGATGATGCGGCGCACGAATTTCACCCGTGCTTCATCGGCGAAGTGCCGGGAGGCATAGGACATGACGCTGTCCTTGCCCGCCCCGCTTGGGCCGACTACCACCACCATCGTGCCGGCCGCGACCGGCGCGGCGCCGATATCGCCGGCCATGCTCATGCCACCCGCTTGCCCTGCCGCCAGACGGAGCGCACGACCGGAACGCCGGACGGACGGCGCACGCGCACGATATCGGCACGCAGCCCCTTGGCGATGGCGCCGCGATCATCAAGGCCGACGGTGCGGGCCGGCGTCGTCGAGACCATGGCGATCGACTTGGAGAGATCCATGCCCTCGTCGGCGAGGATGAAGGGCGCATGCATCAGGCTGAAGGGCACGTAATCGGAGGAGAGCACGTCGAGCACGCCCATTTCGGCGAGGTCGCGCGCGGCGATGTTGCCGGAATGGGACTTGCCGCGCACGATGTTCGGCGCACCCATCAGAACGCTCATGCCCGCGCCATGCGAAGCCTTGGCGGCCTCGAAGCTCGTCGGGAACTCGGCAAGGCGGATGCCGTAGCCGATGGCTTCCTCGACATGCTCCAGCGTCGCGTCGTCATGGCTGGCGACCGAGATGTTGCGCGCCGCGCAGGAGACGGCAATGGCGTCGCGGTGCGGCTTGGCGTAGCGGGCGGAGAGATCCTGCTGGCGCTTGCAGAATTCGGCGAATTCGGCGTCCGAAAGGCCGCGCTTCTTCTGGTAGTAGAGCACATACTGCTCCATCGTCTGGAACTGGCGCTGGCCGGGCGCATGGTCCATCAGCGAGACGAGACGGACCAGCGGATCCTCCTCGAATTCCTCATAGTGGTCGAGCACATTGTCGGTCGAGACCTCGCAGCGCAGGTGGATGAGGTGTTCCGCGCGCAGACGGTCCTCGTTCTGCGCCTCGGCGATAGCATCGGCCATGGCGCGCATCTCGCCCTTCTCGAAGCCGCCATCGGCATCTGAGCCCATACGCAGGCAGTCGAAGACCGTCGTGATGCCTGACGTCACGACCTGCGCGTCATGCGACTGGATCGCCGCCGTCTTGCCCCAGCGCACGCCGG
>CBFGOD010000153.1:0-9416 GCA_965650295.1 uncultured Shinella sp.
TGTTCTGCTCATCAACCGCGACGACCCGGTCGAGGGGCCGGAATGTGTGCTGGTGGAAAACGAGGCGGCGGCGCGCGAAGCCTGCCTGATGCTGCATCGCGCCGGCTGCCGGCGGCTTGCCCTGGTCACCTCGACTGCGGCCACGCCGAGCATTCTGGCGCGAGAGACCTCCTTCTTGGAAGCGGCGGCAGAGCTTGGCATCGACGTCAGGATCGGCCGCGCCGGCCCGACGAGCTACGCCACGGGTGCGGAAGGCGCACGGCAATTGCTCGGCGCGTCCAGCCGGCCGGATGGCGTGTTCTGCGCTACGGACCTCCTCGCTCTCGGCTTCATGGATGTCGCGCGTCAGGAATTCCGGCTAGGCATTCCCGATGATCTCTGCGTCATCGGCTTCGACGACATTCCGCAGGCGGGCTGGCTCGGCTACAACCTCACCACCTTCCGCCAGCCGGTCGAGGAGATCGCCGACCATATCGTCGGCATCATCGAACGGGACGATCCTGAACCGGCGTCGACCAAGCGCCTGCCGGCGCAGGTCGCCTGGCGCAAGACCGTGCGCCCCTAGTTTTGACGACCAACGGTGCCGAACCCCGGCCCCGCTCTCCCCTTCCGAAACGGCTGCGACGCCTTGGCACTTTCAGCGCCACGCGACTTGAGTTAAAAGTGGTATTTGAAATACTTATTAAAGCCTGAATGCGCTGCAACCAGGCAACCCGCTTTCGAAAGTTCGCGCCATGCGCCTGACGCTGCACACCGACTATGCGCTCCGCATGCTGATTTATATGGCGACGCGACCGGATAGGCTCTGTACCGTCAGCGACGTGGCGGCGGCCTACGGGCTCTCGCGCAACCATCTCCTCAAGGTCGCGCAGACATTGCGGGATATCGGCCTTGTCGAGACGACGCGCGGCCGGGCCGGCGGCATCAGGCTCGCCAGAACGCCGGAGGCCATCGGCATCGGCGCGCTGGTGCGGGCGACGGAGGAAGCGTTCTCGCTCGCCGAATGCATGCAGGCCGAGGGCGGCAGCTGTTGCGCCATCTCGCCGGCCTGCCGGCTGAAGGGCATGCTGCACGAAGCACTCGCGGCCTTCCTCGCCGTGCTCGATCGATACACACTCGCCGATATCGTGCGCAATCGCGCCGAACTCGGCCCGCTGCTTGGCCTTAATGCCGTCGCGGCCTGATGGAAAGGACTGAACCATGCCCGAGGTGAACCGATGAAAGGCCGGCCCGCGCCCGAACGCAGCCCCGAACGCAGCATCGTCATCGACGGCAAGCTGCTGCCCGATGTGGTCGACGAGGCGATGATCCACGCCGTCGTGTATGGTTTCTACGACGAGATCCGCAAGGACGCGCTGCTCGGGCCCGTCTTCAACGGCATCATCGCGGCCGAGGACTGGCCGGTTCATCTGGAAAAGATGTGCGCCTTCTGGTCCGCAACGCTGCTGCGCACCGGCCGCTACGAGGGCCGGCCGCTGCCGCCGCACCTCTCCATTCCCGAACTCGGCGAGGCGCATTTCCAGCGCTGGCTTTCGCTGTTTCGCGCAACCGTCGAACGGCTCTGCCCGCCCGAGGTCGCCGATCTCTTCCTCGACCGGGCGCTGCGCATCGCCCATTCCTTCCGCCTCGCCATCGCCTTCCATCGCGGCGAGGACTCCATGCAGGTTCTGCCGATCTCGCGGGAGGCGCTGTCGTGACTGCACCCCTCACCATCGCGCGGGATGAAAATGGCGAATTCCTGCTGCCGGCGGAGATGCTCGCCGCCCGTTTCAGCTGGCCGGTCGAGACCTTCCGCGACATGATGCGGCGCGGGCTCGTCTCCTCCCGCGTCGAGCGTGGCGAAGGCGAGGATGAAGGCCGCTGGCGGCTGTCCGTCCGCTGCGGCAACCGGCGCTGGCAGGCCATCGTCGAGGCCGACGGCAGCGTCGGCGACCAGCGGCTCGACGTCCTTCCCGCCGCGCCGCCGAAGAAAGCTCCATAGGCTACCATTGTAGGACCGGAGACCCAAAAGCCGCTCGCCAGGCAGCGACATCGTTGCGATCTCCGCATTGTGCTTTTCCCAGTCGCGCGGGTCGCAGGGGGAAGGCGGCGCGTTTGGAATGGTCGAGTTCGCGCCGGAGGCCGACGCGTTCGGTGCGCTCGGCTTCGTTGTTCCATTCGGCCGGAATGCATCCGGTCGCGGTCTTCCGGTTGAGTCTTCTCCCCGGTCTCGAAATGCTCGAAAAGTTCCAGCACGCACTGGAAACAGCCGACATCGCCGTCCTGCGTCTTCAGGCTCAGCACGCCTTGCACACCGATCGGCAACGGGCGGGTTGAGATCGCCACGCGCCTACCGGCGCCGTTTCGGTGAGGGAGCAGTGGATTGACATTGCTTTATTGTATGCAATAAAAAATAAAATTTAATACAATTACGAGCCAACAAATGACGACACTTCCGTACTCCGGGCGCCTTGCCGGCCCGGTCCTGATGAGCGCGCGCTGGGTTGTCGGCCACCAGGACGGCCGTCATGTGCTCTATGACGATGGCTGCGTCGTCTTCGAAGGCAACACCGTGACCTTCGTCGGTCATGACTATCCCGGCGAGGTCGCCCATCGCATCGATTGCGGCAATGCCATTCTCTCACCCGGCTTCATCGATCTTGACGCGCTGTCCGACCTCGACACGACGGTGCTCGCCTTCGACAACCAGCCCGGCTGGCGCACCGGCCGTGTCTGGCCGAAGAGCTACATGGATCGCGGCCCCTACGAGATGTACACGCCGGAGGAGCTGGCCTTCCAGAAGCGCTATGCCTTCGCGCAGCTCATCCGCAATGGCGTGACGACGGCGTTGCCGATCGCCTCGCTGTTCTACCGTGAATGGGCGGAAACCGACGGCGAGTTCTCCGCCGCCGCCCATGCCGCGCACGATCTCGGCCTGCGCGTCTATCTCGGCCCGGCCTATCGCGCCGGCAACAGCTTCGTCGATGACGACGGCAAGATCGGCTTCTATTTCGACGAGGCGCGCGGTCTCGCCAATTTCGCCGGCGCCGTCGCCTTTGCCGAGCGCATCGAGGCGATGGCCTCACCGCTGGTGCGCGCGATGCTGGCACCCGACCGCATCGAGACGGGGACTGCCGAATTCCTTCGCCGCACCGCCGCCGCCGGCAACGATCTCGACGTGCCGGTGCGGCTGCATTGCTGCCAGTCGAAACTCGAATTCGACCGCATCGTCGCCGTACATGACGCGACACCGCTCGAATGGCTCGACAGCCTTCGGCGTGCTCTCGCAGCGCATGCTGCTGCCGCATGGCGAACTCGTCGCCGGCACGCGCAACGTGGCGCGCGCCGGGCGCGACCTCGATATCCTCGCCAAGGCCGGCGCCACGCTGGTGCATTGCCCGATCGTTTCGGCCCGCCACGGCGGCTTCATGGACAGTTTCAGCAAGTTCCGCGCGCTGGGCGTGCGCATCGGTCTCGGCACCGATACCTGGCCGCCGGATTTCATCCAGAACATGCAGGTCGGCATCATGGTGTCGCGCGTAGTGGATGCCTCCATCTCGAGCGTGCGCTCGGAGCACTATTTCGACGCCGCCACGCTCGGTGGCGCCGATGCGCTGCGCCGTCCCGATCTCGGCCGTCTCCAGCCGGGCGCCAAGGCCGACATGATCGTCATCGACATGGGCCATGACCGCATCGGCCATGTCATCGATCCGATCCAGACGCTGATGATGAACTCGTCCGGCCGCGACGTGCGCACCGTCGTCATCGACGGTCGCTTCGTTATGGTCGACGGGGTCATTCCCGGCTTCGACGCGGCCGAGGAACAGGCGCGCGCGCAGCGCCAGTTCGACGGTCTGCTCAACCGCTACCCCGAACGCACCTACGGTCACCCGCCGCTCGAACAGATCTTTTCGTCGAGCTATCCGCGCGTCGGCCGCAAGGGGTGAGTTACAGCATCGTAAAGGTTCCCGTGTCGAGGAAGGTCTCGATGGCGTGGCACCAGGGGGCGATGTCGATCTTGTTCTGGGCAAGCCAGTCGGCGTTGAAATAGGTGCCAGCATAGCGGTCGCCGCTGTCGCAGATCAGCGTGACGAGCGAGCCTTCGCGCCCCTCTTTCATCATGCCCTCGGCAATCGAGAGCAGGCCGAAGAAATTGGTGCCTGTCGAAGCGCCAACCCGGCGGAACAGCCGGTCGGACAGGACATGGGCGGCGGCGATGGAGGCGGCATCCGGCACCTTGATCATATGGTCGATGACCGTCGGGATGAAAGACGGCTCGACGCGCGGTCGGCCGACGCCTTCGATGCGCGACGGCGTCTGGCAGGTGGCGCCCGGGGCGCTTTCCTTCCAGGCGTCGTAGAAGACGGAATTCTCCACATCGGTCACGCAGAGCCGCGTCGAAAGGTTACGGTAGCGGATGTAGCGGCCGATGGTGGCCGAGGTGCCGCCCGTGCCCGCACCCATGATGACCCAGCTCGGCACCGGATGGGCCTCGCGTTCCATCTGGCCGAAAATGCTCTCGGCGATATTGTTGTTGCCGCGCCAGTCGGTGGCACGCTCGGCATTGGTGAACTGGTCGAGATAGTGGCCGCCGGTTTCCGCCGCGATGCGTGCGGCAGTGTCATAGACCTCCGCCGGGCGATCGACGAAGGCGCAGCGGCCGCCGAAACGCTCGATGACGTCGATCTTCGCCTTGCTGGTGCTGCGCGGCATGACGGCGATGAAGGGCAGCTCCAGCAGATTGGCGAAATAGGCCTCCGACACCGCCGTCGATCCCGAGGAGGCCTCGACCAGCGTCGTGCCCTTGCAGATCCGCCCGTTGCAGATGCCGTAGAGGAAGAGCGAACGGGCGAGCCGGTGCTTCAGGCTGCCCGTCGGATGGGTGCTCTCGTCCTTGAGATAGATCGAGATGCCTTTAAGGCCCTTGAACACCGGATTGACGAGATGCGTATCCGCCGAACGGCGGGCATCCCCTTCCAGAATGCCGATGGCGTGGCGCGCCCAGGCGCGGTCCGCGCAATCGAGGAAAGGCGCGGGGTCGGCGGTAAAAGGGGCCGGTGTCGTGTCCATGGTGATCTCCTCCCAGAGACAGGGATCGTGCGGCATTTTCCGTGGGCGATCAACGGTGAAGCGCTCATCGCGCGACGGCGATGCAAAGGGCGTGTCGTCAATCCCCAAGCAACTGGCGATCGTCACCGTCACGGCGGCTGACGAGTTCCTGCTTGATGCCGCGCAGGGTTTTCAGCGCCTTGTTGCGATCCCCATAGGCGACAAGATTGGCGAGCATGTCGATGACGGCGAGATAGGCATAACGCGTCGAGGTGGGGCGGAAGATGTTACGGCCCTCCGGAAGGTCGACGGCGAGGACGACATCGGCCGCCGCCGCGACGGGCGAGCCGCGTTGGGTAATGACGATGGTAGGCACACCGCGCTGGCGCAGAAGCTCCAGACAATGCACGAGCGCCGGGTCTCGCCCGGTGAAGGAGGAACCGAAGACCACCGTGCCCGGCTGGGCGGCCGCCGACATCATGGCATTCATATTGTGGTCGCTGGAGGCACTGATGCGGCAGCCGAGGCGGAAGAGCCGGTTGTGCAATTCGTTGGCGATCATCGCCGAATTGCCGCTCGCGCCAAAGGCTTGGATGAACTCGGCCCCGCACAGCAGGCGCGCCGCGGTTTCAAGGGCTGCGAAATCCAGCTGGCGATGCAGCTGGAGCAGCGCGTTCTGGGCCTTTGCGATGATATCGGCCGCCACCTCTTCAGGTGTTTCGGTCGCGATATCAGGCCTCACATAGCGCAGGCCGACAGCGGTGAGCTTGGCGAGCTGTACCTTGAAATCCGGATAACCCTTGCAGCCAAGCCGGCGGCAAAAACGGGTGATGGTGGGTGGCGAGACGCCGGCGCGTTTTGCCATGTCGCCGATCGCGGCACTAACCACGAAATCCACGTCGTCGAGGACGATCTGCGCCAGTTTCCGGTCGAGAGCGGAACGTTTGCCGTCCGCATCCGACAAGGCTTGCAAAAGATCCATAGTCCCGTCCTGCTCCGCCGGCCAGAGCATCAAGTCGTGAAAACAAATTTCTCGGCACGAAAGCCGTATCATGGAATGCGTGCGCATCAAGCTGGTTTTCTCGATCATCCTTCCACCGTGAAACGCCGGAACTTCGAGGTTTTTAATTTCCTGCAATTTTTCCTGAAGAAAAGATCGGGTGGGTTCGAGGGCGTTCAAAAACCGCCAGAAAATCGCGCCCCATTCTGCCCGTGGATTTTCTCAGGCTTTCATTCGCCACCGTCAATATCCGCAGGTCCATGGCTGACTTATCATCATGATATCAATCGTCATTTTTGCACATTAACGCGCCTGCTCTCTCCTTTCGCTGATTCCGCGAGTGAAATTCTTCTGTCTTTTCGTCGCGAAAGAAACGGCGAGGCGGCACCAGGATCGCACATGGTTAACATATTGACTTTCCATGCTATTTTCACTTTATTGAGAAAATAAATTACGCACCGGCAACCGATATAGCGGCGCGTGCCACAGGAGCGGAAAGAGATGCGTATTTTCACGGCCTCGCTTGCAACGGAAACCAATACGTTCTCGCCCGTGCCGACGGATATGAACGCCTTCAAGGCCGCGTTCTATGCCGGGCCGGGCGAACATCCGGATACACCTACGCTCTGCTCCTCCGTCGTGCCGATCCTGCGCCGGCGCGGCCGGGCGGAGGGTTTTACGGTGATCGAGGGCACCGCCTGCTGGGCCGAACCTGCCGGCCTCATCCAGCGCCAGACCTATGAGACGCTGCGCGACCAGATCCTCGGCGAACTCACCGCCGCGCTGCCCGTCGATGCCGTCGTGCTCGGCCTGCATGGCGCGATGGTGGCTCAGGGCTATGACGACCCGGAGGGCGATTTCCTGGCCCGCATCCGCGCGCTCGTCGGCCCGGATGTGCTGGTCGCGGTGGAATTCGATCCGCACAGCCATCTCACCGTCAGGCGCGTCGCCAATCTCGACCTGATGGCGGCCTTTCTGGAATTCCCCCATACGGATTTCGAGGAGCGCGGCGAGCATGTGGTGGAACTCGCATTGCGCACGCTGAAGGGCGAGATCCGCCCCGCCGTCTCTACCTTCGACTGCCGCATGATCACCATCTACCCGACGAGCCGCGAGCCGATGCGTTCCTTCGTCGACCGGCTGAAGGCGCTGGAGGGCAAGGACGGCGTTCTCTCGATTTCCGTCATCCACGGCTTCATGGCCGGCGATGTGCCCGACATGGGAACACGGATCGTCGTCGTGACCGACAACGACAAGGCTAGGGGCGACGAACTGGCAGAGGCACTCGGCCACGAACTCTACGGCCTGCGCAGGCACACCGCGATGCCGATGCTCGCCACCGCGCCGGGTCTCGACAAGGCGCAGGCGATCCGTGCGGCGCATCCGCAAAAGCCTGTCGTCATCGCGGATGTCTGGGACAATCCGGGCGGCGGCGTGGCGGGCGACGCGACCTTCATTCTGCGCCAGATGATCGAGCGCGGTTTGGAGGACGTTGCCGTCGCGACGATCTGGGATCCGATCGCCGTCTCCTTCTGCCATGCGGCGGGGAAAGGCGCGGAACTGGCATTGCGCTTCGGGGGCAAATCCGGCCCCGAGGGCGGCGAGCCGCTCGATCTGCGCGTGACGGTGGAGCATGTCTTCGATGCCGGCTGGCAGAGCTTTCGCAACAGCCGCGTGACGCTCGGCAGCACGGCCGTGATCCGGCCCGTCGGCACGACGATCGATATCGTGCTCATCACCAGCCGCACGCAGACCTACGAGCCCGACATCTTCTCCAACCAAAGCGTGGATTTTTCCCGGAAAGCCTTCCTGCTGGTGAAATCGACGAACCATTTCCACGCCGGCTTCCAGCCGGTGGCCTCGGAAATCGTCTATATCGCCGCGCCGACATCCTACCCGACGGATCCGGCGACCACGCCCTATCGCAAGGCCCGCACCGACCTTTGGCCGCGCGTCGCCGACCCGCTCGGTCTCGATGGAGCGGCGCGCTGATCCTTGGCGCCATTGCGGACGCAAAACCGCCGGGCACTTTTGCCGGAATTGCTCAGGTCGCCACCCGACGGGCGACCGAGCGGCTGCGCTTGTCGATCGCCCTTTGCAGCGCCTCGGTGATTTCCTCGTCGCGGAAGGGTTTTGCGATGACCGCCAGCGCGCCGTCGAAGCCATAAGGCAGCGAACTGGGATCGCCGGTGACGAAGATGACATCGATACCGAAGCGGTCGATCAGCCTGCGGGCCAGCAGATGGCCGCTGTTGCCATCGGAAAGGCCGAGATCGACCAAAGCGATATCGGCGCGCGGCGCGTAGGCGAGTGCCTGCTCGACGGTCGAAACAGGTCCGAGCGTTTCATGCCCGCTTTCCTGCACGACGGTTTCCAGGAGGCTGGCGATGAGGAACTCGTCCTCGACGATCATGACGCGCATGGCTTCCTCCCGCGTCACGCCGATTTCGCGTCGTGCTCGGGCTTGCCCTTGCGCTTGGTCGAAGCCATCTCCTTCAGTTCCTTTTCCGACATGGATTTCTCCATGCTCCTGGAAGCGCCCTTCAATTCGCTTTTCTTGGTATCACCGCGTTTTGCCGAGAGCGCGGCGCCGGCAGCCTTCTGCTGCGCTTTGGATTTTGCGGGCATGGGACGGTCTCCTCGTTGACGGTATCCCGCCAAACCATCGAGGCCGCGCAATGTTCCCTGCGTCTCACACGCCCGTTGCGGCAAGCGCCGTCGCAATGTCCCTGGCATCATAAGGCTTTTGCAGCAGGACGGCCGGCTGCCCGATGGCAAGCGCCGGCAGGTCGCTGTGCCCCGTGGCGAAGACGACACCGATAGCCGGCCGTTCCTCGCGGGCGCGGATCGCCAGCTCCGTGCCCGACATGCCCGGCAAGCCGACATCGGCGAGAAGCACGTCGAAAGCACGGTTTTTGATGAGCGGGAGGGCTTCCTCCGCCGTCGTCGCCTCCACCACGTCGTGGCCGAGCTCCTGCACAAGATCGACTGCGTTGAGGCGGATCAGAAAATCATCCTCGACCAGGAGAATGCTGAGCCGCCGCGGTTTTTCGGGTTCTTTTTCCGGCTCGGGCACCGGCTCGGTTTCCGCCGTGGGCGAAACTCCCTTGCGGCTGGAAAGCGTGGTGCGCAGCTTTCGCGCCAGCGCTTCGCGCGTATAGGGCTTCGGCAAAAGCTCGACGCCGGCATCGAGACGGCCCTCGTGCACAATGGAATTTTCCGTATAGCCCGAGGTGAAGAGCACCGCGAGGCCGGGCAGGCGTTCGCGCGCCTTGCGGGCGAGATCAGGGCTGCGCAGCGGACCCGGCATGACGACATCGGTGAAGAGAAGATCGATGCTGACACCGATTTCGATGACCGTCAGCGCGCTCGCCGCATCCCGCGCCTT
>CBFGOD010000154.1:0-9403 GCA_965650295.1 uncultured Shinella sp.
GGTGCTTCGACTCCCTGGAAGATTCCGCCGCAATTCATCAAGAAAAAGGTATGGGCGACCAATGCGTTGGTTAACCACGAGCGAGAGATCCCGGAAGTGATCGAATGGTACATTGCAGATCAACTGTTGAAGTTGAATACCGGTGTGCAAATCGCTTTTCCGCCCCGCCTGGCCGAGGGACTTGCCGATGCAAATCCGCTCGATCTCGCCGAAATCGAAATCAGCCCCTCCGGCCTCGGCCTGCATTGGCCGGCACTCGATGCCGATATGTATGTGCCGGCGCTTCTGCAAGGCGTGTTCGGCTCCAAGAAGTGGATGGCGGCGCAGCTCGGTGCTGCTGGTGGACGGGCCCGTTCACGTGCGAAGACCGCTGCTGCGCGTGAGAACGGCCGAAAGGGCGGCCGTCCGCGCAAGGTGGCGGGTGGTGGTCAGTAGTGCATTGGGGATGACTGCGCTACGGGAGGAGTGATGGCATTTTGGTGCTGGGTGTTGGTTGAGGTTTTCTACGGGCGGCAACGGCCTTGCGGGTTTCAGCGTCGGCTTCGACCGAATTGCGCTTCTTGAGCAGATGTTCGGGGAGCACGACTTTCTCGAACTCGTCGCGCTCACGCACGGCCTGCTCCCAGTGTTCCCGGTCCTTGCCGTGTTGGCGGCCATCGGCCTCCCACAAGCTGTAGGCACGTTTGTTGATCCATTCCTGGCGTTCGTCGTCTTGCACGGTGATGTCCCTTCGAATGTGGCGACGGGTCTATGCCGTCGTCCACGTGTTCACGCTGAAGCCGGCTTCCTTGGCGGCTTCGATAAAGGCCCGGCGGGCAAAGGCCGGGTCGTCGTCGCTGGTCAACCCCTGCTCGCCGACGCTGGTTGCCGTCAGATGAGCAGGGCCGTCTTCGATCGGCCAATGGTTCTTGAGGCAGAGCAGGGCGTCCCGCGTGCTGTGTACGCGCAAAACGCGCCCTTCACCCTCGAGGATGACGGCCTCGTCCCACAGTCTGTCGGTCGCGTAGATCGTCATGTCACGCCCTCCACCGCCGGTTCGGCCGGAATATCGACAAGACTGACGATGCCGACCACGCGCCTGTCGTCGTTGACCACCACGAGGCGCCGCACCGCGAGATCGCGCATGCGCGCCGCGACAGTGGCCGTCTCGTCATTCTCGTTACAGACCTCAGGCGACACTGTCATGAATTCGGCAAGGCCGGTCGAGGTCGAAAGACCCTTCGCCAGCACCGAGACCACGATGTCGCGATCGGTGATGATGCCGACGATGGCACCGACGCCGGGCACCTCCACGGGGAGCGCGCCGACTTCCGTTTCCGCCATCAGACGGGCAGCCGACTGGGCCGTGTCGTTGGGGGAAGCGGTGACGATCTGGGCGGACATCACGTCCTTGACACGCATTCCGTCGCCTCCTTCAAAGCCTTCCATTGGACAGGCTGCGGCCATGAACCGCCGCGGGTACGGTGACCTCGTCACGTCCCTGGTCGAGCGGCAGATCGACCTGATGTGGCACGATGACCTGCGGCTCCCAGGAATTGCGGCGTTTGCTGCGTTGGCTGGTTTCGGCATCCGTGTGGGGGGCGGGTTTGCGGGCGAGCGGCTTTTTCTTCTGGCGCACGTAAAACTCCTGCGAACTGGTTTGGTGTCTGAAGCAAACGCCGGGGCCGGGTCATGGTTCCCGAGAAATCTTGGAACAGGACTGCTTGCGGAGCATTCCTGTCGGGCTGTGCAACGGAGGAAACGCCATGCTTTTTGCAGGAAAGGTCGCCCTCGTGACGGGGGCCGGATCCGGGATCGGCAGAGCGACGGCGGAAGCCTTTGCGCGCCATGGCGCAAGCGTCGGCGTGCTGAGCCGCACGGAAGAGGAGGTTGACGCCGTGGTGCGCGACATCCGGGCGCTCGGCGGTGACGCGATCGCGCTGGTCGCCGATATCGTGGATGAGGCCTCGATGCGGGCGGCGGTGGATCGGCTTGTAGGGGCTTTCGGCGCTCTCGACATCGTGATCGCCAATGCCGGCATCAACGGCGTCTGGGCGCCGATCGACGACCTGAAGCCTGCCGAGTGGGATGAGACGATCGCGGTCAACCTGCGCGGAACCTATCTGACCCTGCACCTCACCGTGCCGCATTTCAAGGCTGCCGGAGAGGGGAGCATCGTCGTCGTCTCCTCCATCAACGGCACCCGCACCTTCACCACGCCGGGCGCCACCGCCTATTCCGCCACGAAAGCCGCGCAGCTTGCGATGGTGCAGCAGCTTGCGCTGGAACTCGGCAAATCGAAGATCCGCGTCAATGCCATCTGCCCGGGCGCAATCGAGACCGAGATCGACGACAACGCCCGCCAGCGCGGCACGGATGAGGCCGGCATCCCCGTTGTGTGGCCGCAGGGGCAGATCCCGATTTCGGCTGGAGAACCGGGCACGGCGGCGGAAGTCGCGGATGCGATCCTCTTCCTCGCCTCCTCCAAGGCCCGCCACATCACCGGTGTTCCGCTCTGGATCGACGGTGGGCAGGGTCTGTTGCGCTGACGGCGGCGGAACCAAATCCGGTCCTGCGAATTTCGGCGCAAAGCGTATCCAAGTGAGGCAGCCGATTTTGCAGGATCAAGATTTTTCCGCGCGTGTTCCGATCGTTCGCCCGGGCGAGAATGTCTGGCGTGTGGCGAAGGCCGCGCGCCTCAGCGTTCTGGTCGATGGTGAGGCCTATTTTCAGGCACTCGAAGGTGTGCTCGATCAGGCGCAGCGGGAAATCTGGATCGTCGGCTGGGATTTCAACCCGGATATCCGCCTGCGCCCGGAAGAGCCGCTGTCACCGACACTCGGCGCCTTCCTGCTGAAGCTGGTGGAAGAGCGGCCGGCACTCACCATCCGCGTGCTCATCTGGTCGATGGGGCCGATCTATTCCGGCAAGTCGCTGAAAATGTTCCGCAAGCGCCGGTGGTCCTCGCATCCCCGCATCATGCTCGCCTTCGACAGCCGCCACCCGATCCGGGGCTCGCACCACCAGAAAGTGGTCGTGGTGGACGATCAGGTCGCCTTTGTCGGCGGCATCGACCTTACCGCCAAACGCTGGGATACCGGCGAGCATAGCGTCGAAAATCCCCATCGTGCCCGCCCCTCCGGCGAACGCTACGAGCCGGTGCATGACCTGCAGGTGGCGTTGGAAGGCGATGCGGCACAGGCGGCGGGCGATCTCTGCCGCCGGCGCTGGTTGTTTGCGACGGACGAGGACGTCATCGCCATCGCACCTGCTGCCGCTGTGCGCCTCGACGGCATCGCTGCCGATATGATGGATGCATCGGTCGCCTTCGCGCGCACGGAACCGGCGATCCGCGGCCGGACGGGCGCGACGGAGGCGATGGACCTGACGCTCGCGGCGCTGAAGGCGGCAAAGGGCCATATCTACATTGAGAGCCAGTATTTCGCCTCAAGGAAGGTCTGCGACATTCTCTGCGAAAAGCTCGCCGATCCGAACGGGCCCGAGGTCGTCGTCGTCTCGACGCTGAGTTCGCACGGCGCCATCGAACGTCTCGTGCTCGGCGCCAACCGCAATCGCTTCGTCCGCCGGCTGGGCCGGCACGATCGTTATGGCCGGATGCGCGCCTTTTACCCCGTCGTGCCCAGGACTGATGGTTGCGAGCAGGAGATCATCGTCCATTCCAAGGTTATCATCGTGGATGATGCTTTCCTGCGCGTCGGCTCCTCCAATCTCAACCAGCGCAGCGAAGCTCTCGATACGGAGCTCGACGTTGCCGTGGAGGCGCAGACGGGCGCGGAGCGCCATGCCATCGTTTCCCTGCGCGACCGGTTGCTTGCCGAGCACCTGGACGCAGACCCCGTCACCTTGGGCGGCGCCATTCAAACCAGCGGTTCACTCGTCAAGACGATCGATGCCTTCAACATGCGGGCGCGGGGCCTGCGGCCGTTCCGGGAGGCGCAAGGTGACGGTGCCGTCGAGCCGGTTATGGGGACGGGGCTGGTCGACCCGGTTTCGCCCTGGTGGCCGGTGCCGGCCCTGGTTCAGACCGCGGGTGCTTTCGTAGGCCGTCAGCTTGGACTTCTGCGCAAACCCGTATCTGTGCTGGACCCCAGCAAAGCTTCGCTTGCCAGCAGCGAGACCAGTCCGAGCGGCAGGGGAATGAAGAAATAGACCACGCGAAAGGCGATCAGCGCGCCGATAGACGCCGAGCCGCCAAGCAGAAAGGCGAGCGTCGCCTCCAGCACGCCGAGTCCGCCCGGCACGTGGCTGACCAGCGCCGTCAGGTTGCCGACGACATAGGCCGCCGTGGTCTCGAGATATCCCACATTGCCGCTCAGAAGCTGGTGCAGGCAGGCGGCCACGAAGGCGAAGTTGAGCGTGCCGATGCCGATCTGCAGTGCGGCGATGCCGGCCGACGGCAACTGGAACCGCCAGCTTCGCAGCGAGACCTCACCGCGCAAAAAGGCCGCAGCCGCCACATAGGCGGCCCCCACGCAGAGGCAACCGACGCCGAGCGCCATCGACGCGCCGGTGCCGAGCCCGGCGATCTTGCCGGCGGTGCCGGGCAGAACGAGCAGGCAGAGACCGGCAAGCGACACGAGCCCGAGGCCGACCGTCACCCCGCAAAACACGATGAGCTTGGCGATATCCTCGCCATCAAGCCCCCAGCGCGAATAAAAGCGGTAACGAACCGCCCCGCTGCTGAGCGCCGCGACACCGACATTGTGCCCGATGGCAAGGCTTGTGAAGGAAGCGAGGGCCGCCCGGTGATAGGCGAGCGGCTTGCCGACATAGCGCAACGCCAGAAAATCGAACAGCGTGAGGCAGATGTAGGATGCCGCCGCGAAGGCGAGTGCGAGCGCGAAGTTGACGGGCGGGATGTCGGAAAGGGAGGAGCGGATGTCCTGCCAGGAATACTGGCTGAGCGTGCGGTAGATGAGCCAGCCGGCGGCGATGACGGCCAGGGCGATGACGGCATGCAGGATATGGGCGCGTTTCATTCGCAATCTCTTCCATCGATTTCAAAAGCGGAACGAAAACGGGGCTTTTCGTGTTCCCGAGCCGTCGCAAATATCGAACGGCTGACAGGGAAAGGAAGGGCATGGGCAGGCGGCTCAGGATCGTGACCTACAATGTGCATAGCTGCTTCGGCACGGACCGAAAGCTTGATCCCGCGCGCATCGCCGACGTGATCGCCGAATGCGAGGCCGATATCGTGGCCTTGCAGGAAGTGGACGTGGCACGTGCCCGCAGCGGCGGCATCGATCAGGCCCAGACGATCGCCAGCCATCTGCGTATGGTCTCGCATTTCCACCCCGCCCTTCACCTGGAGGAAGAGCGCTACGGGGATGCGCTGCTGACTGCTTTGCCGACGCGCCTCGTCAAGGCCGAGGGCCTGCCGTCGCGCGGTGAACCGCGCGGCGCGCTTTGGGCGGAAGTGCCGGTCGATGACGTGGCGCTGCAAATCTTCGTGACGCATCTCGGTCTGCTCGGCGCCGAACGCGTGCGGCAGACGGAGGCGTTGATCGGGCCTGGCTGGCTCGGTGCCGAGATGCCGGACAATGCCCGTGTCCTGCTCGCCGGCGATCTCAACGCGATCTCGCGCTCGGCCTCCTACCGTCTACTCGTGCGACGCCTTCGCGACGTCCAGATTGCCGGCGGTGGAAGGATCAGAGGCACCTTTCCCTCGCGGCTCCCGCTCTTGCGCATCGATCATATCTTCGTCGGCAAGGGCATTGGTGTACGGGGCGCCTTCGTGCATGACAGCCCGCTTGCAAGACGTGCGTCCGATCACCTGCCGCTCTGTGCCGATCTGGAGATCGAGGACGACTTGGAGAAGACGGGGCGGGTCGGGAACTTATCGCCGCAAGCCTAGTTTTGTCTTGTTGTGTCATGGGAGGACAAGATGAACGAACAGTCCAATATCCAGTTGCATTTCGACGTGGTGAGCTGCCGTGCGATGCTGTCCTGCGAAGGCAAGGATTATGTCCTGCCTGACACCTATCCCAATAAGGAAGCCGCCGCAGCCGCAGCAAAGACTTTCGCCTGGGAGCGGCTCGGCCTGAAAAGCGGTCGCGCGGCAAAAGCCGCCGACCTTCCCGTTTTCCAGCGCTAAAGCTGGAGCCGATATTTGACGTTGTATATTCCTGCCCTATGTCCGTCGCTGCCGCCAGGTGGCTTCGGCAGGGGCGGGAGAAGTTTGGTCAGGCAATATTGATTGCGATTCTTCGTTGGGGTTCCACGCCGGAAGCGACCCGAAAGATCGGCATGCACAGGGGGTATGAATGCGGGTGGAAGACGGGCTGGAGGATGCGGTCAACAGTCGTTATCCGTTCCTCAGCGGCGGCGGCGATGCGGCCGGCCTGATTGCCGACTTTGACTGGACCCGTACCTCGACCGGCTCCCTCGACGATTGGCCGCAAAGCCTCAAGACCACGGTCAGCCTCATGCTGCGCTCCCCGGTGCCGATCGTCCTCCTCTGGGGGGAGGACGGCATCATGATCTACAACGACGGCTATTCCGTCTTTGCCGGCGGTCGGCATCCGGCCCTGTTGGGCAGCAAGGTGCGCGAAAGCTGGCCTGAAGTTGCTGCCTTCAATGACAATGTTATGAAGGTCGGCCTGGCCGGCGGCACGCTCGCCTACAAGGATCAGGAACTGACGCTCCTGCGCCATCGCGGCGAGCCCGAACAGGTGTGGATGAACCTCGACTATTCGCCCGTGCTCGGCGAGGACGGGCGCCCCGCCGGCGTCATCGCCATCGTGGTGGAAACGACCAGCAAGGTGAAGGCGGAGGAGCGGCTGAAATCGGAGGGTGAGCGGCTGCGCCTGATGTTCGAGCAGGCGCCCGGTTTCGTATCGACGCTTGTCGGCCCGGATCATGTCTTCGGCATTGCCAACAACGCCTATCGCCAGCTCGTCGATAACAGGGATATCATCGGCAAGCCGCTGCGCGAGGCGCTGCCGGAGGTGGTGGAACAGGGCTTCGTCGATATTCTGGACCGCGTGCTCGCCACCCGGCGCCCCTATGTCGGCCGGGGTGTGCGCGTCCTTCTGAAGCGCCGCCACGACATGGTGCCGGACGAGCGTTTTCTCGATTTCATCTACCAGCCGGTTTTCGATGACGATGGCAAGCCGACCGGCGTTTTCGTGCAGGGTCACGATGTGACCGAGCAGAGGGCCGCGGAAGATGCGTTGCGCGAAAGCGAGGCGCGGTTTCGTCTTGCCGCGGAAAGCGCGCCCGTCATGCTCTGGATGGGCGACGAGAACGGCAAGTGCCTTTATCTCAATGCGGCAAAGCGCGCCTTCTGGGGTGTCGAGCCGGACGAGATCGACAGCTTCGACTGGAACACCACCGTCCATCCCGATGACCGGCAGTCGCTGGCGGAGGTCTTCGGCGATGCGATGCGTCGGCAGGCGCCGTTCGTCGCCGAGGCGCGTTATCGCCGCAAGCTCGGCTGTTACCGCCTGCTGCGTACGGATGCGCAGCCGCGTTTCGACGCGGGCGGCGAATTCCTCGGCATGATCGGTGTCAATGTGGATGTGACGGAAGTGCGCGCCGAGGAGATCAGGCGCAATGCGCTGATCGAGCTGACGGACCGTTTCAGCCAGCTGACCGATCCCGCCGACATTGCCTTTGCGGCGGCGGAGATGCTTGCCAAGGTACACAATGTCAGCCGAGCCGGTTATGGCACGATCGACCTCGTCGCCGAGACGATCACCATCGAGCGCGACTGGAATGCGCCGGGCGTGAAGACGATCGCCGGCGTGCTGAATTTCCGCGACTATGGCAGCTATATCGACGACCTGAAGAGCGGCGAGACCGTGGTCGTGGCGGATGCGGAAAAGGACCCGCGCACCAAAGCAACGGCGCAAGCGCTGAAGGCGATCAAGGCGCAGGCTTTCATCAATATGCCGGTGACGGAGGCGTCCGGCCTCGTCGCACTGCTCTATCTCAACCATGAAGACGTGCGCGAATGGTCGGCAAGCGAGCTGGACTTCGTGCGCGATGTCGCCGCGCGCACCCGCATCGCGGTGGAGCGCCGGCGCGTCGAACAGAAGCTCGAGCAGCTCGCCAATTCGCTGGAGCGGCAGGTCGGTGAGCGCACCGCGGAGGTCAACCGCCTTTGGCGCAATGCGCGCGACCTGCTCGTCGTCACCGGCGAGGACGGCACGATACGCTCCGTCAACCCGGCCTGGTCGGACGTGCTGGGCTTCCCGGCGCGCGAAAGCGTCGGCCGGCGTCTGGGCACGTTCGTGTGGCAGGAGGATGCGGCGCAATTCCTGTCCGGCGACCGGCGGTTGGGCTCGGCGGAACGCGAGGTGCGCTTCCGTCATTTCGATGGTTCGGTTCGGTGGATTTCCTGGCGTGTTTTCGTCGAGGAAGGCCTGACCTTCGCCTATGGCCGCGATATCACGGCCGAACGGGAACAGTCCCGCGCGCTGGCGGAGGCGGAAGAATTGTTGCGCCAGGCGCAGAAGATGGAATCGATCGGCCAGCTGACCGGCGGCGTGGCGCACGATTTCAACAACCTTCTCCAGGTGATTTCGGGCAATCTCCAGCTGCTTGGCAAGGACATTGCCGGCAATGCGCGCGCCGAGCAGCGCGTCGCCAATGCGATTGCGGGCGTCAGCCGCGGCTCCAAGCTCGCCAGCCAGTTGCTCGCCTTCGGCCGCAGGCAGGCGCTGGAACCGAAAGTGATCAATATCGGCCGCTTCATCGCCGGCCTTGAAGATCTCCTGCGGCGCACGATCGGCGAAGCGATCGAGATCGAGACGATCCGCTCCGGCGGTCTCTGGAATACCTTCGTCGATCCCCTGCAGATCGAAAATGCCGTGCTCAATCTCGCGATCAATGCCCGCGACGCCATGAAGGGGGTCGGCAAGCTGACGGTCGAGGTCGGCAACGCCTATATCGACGACGCCTATGCAAGGCAGCATTCCGATATCAAGCCGGGCCAATATGTGCTCGTCGCCGTGACGGATACCGGGGAGGGCATGGCGGCGGATATCATGGAACGGGCCTTCGAGCCGTTCTTCTCGACCAAGCCCGTCGGCAAGGGCAGCGGTCTCGGCCTTTCCATGGTCTACGGCTTCGTCAAGCAGTCGGGCGGCCATATCAAGATTTACAGTGAGCTGGGGGAAGGCACGACCGTGCGTATCTACCTGCCGCGCTCGCTGGAGGAGGAGGACCGCCTCGCGGAGGTCGATTTCGGCCCGATCATCGGCGGGACGGAAACAGTGCTCGTTGCCGAGGACGACGACGAGGTGCGCGCGACCGTCGTCGAAATGCTCGGTGATCTCGGTTACTCCGTGCTGAAGGCGCGGGATGCGGCGAGCGCGCTGACGGTCATCGAAAGCGGTGTCAGCATCGATCTTCTCTTCACCGATGTCGCCATGCCGGGTCCGCTGCGCAGCCCTGATCT
>CBFGOD010000155.1:0-9395 GCA_965650295.1 uncultured Shinella sp.
CCGGGTCGACTCTCCCCCGATATCGATGATTTCAGCGCCCTGCTCCAGACAGAGGATCGCCTGCGCGACCGCGGCATCGGCACTGTCGAACTGTCCGCCGTCCGAAAAGGAATCGGGCGTGACATTGACGATCGCCATCAGGATGCCGCGCGGACCGAGCTCCAGATGCCGGCCATGGGCAAGCGCCCAGCGAAAGGGATCGAACGGCGAGACCATGGCGGTTTCCTTCGCGATTAACCAGCGTTCCCGAAAGGGTGTTGCGCTCGCCGAGCCTATGCCCCAAGCTTAAGGGAAGTTCAACCGGCCTCTGGCCGGCACTGCGTCGGGCTCCTTCGATTGCAAAAGCCCCGATGGCGAAAGGAATGCTGATAAGAATGAAGACCATCGCTCGCCTGATGGCCGTTGCCGCCCTCGCCTGCGCCGCTTTCCAGCCTGCTGCCGCCGAGACGATCACCTCGAAATCCTTCGCCTATTTCTCGATCGGCGGGCGCACGGCGGCCGAACTCGACGAGGAGCTGGGCAAACGCGGCCCGGTCATGAAGCATTCCGGCTCGCGCCATCCCGGCGCAACCCGCATCAAATGGGGCGGCTCGGTCACCTATGTGCGGCGCGGCGGCAAATGCGCGGTCGGCGATGCCAAGGTGACGCTCTCCACGCAGATCATCCTGCCCAAATGGAAGAACCGCAAACGCGCCACCGCCTCGCTCGCACTGATCTGGGATACGCTGTCGGCCGATATCAAGCGCCATGAGGAGCGTCATGCGGAAATCGCCCGCACCCACGCCCGCGCCCTGGAAAAAACGCTGAAGACGCTTCGGCCGGAAAGCGATTGCGAACGCATGCAGGCCCGCGTCGACCGGGCAACGGCGGATGCCGTTTCGAAGCACGATGCCGACCAGGCCCGCTTCGACCGGGTCGAGTCGAAAAGCTTCAACGACCGCATGATGCGGCTTCTCACCAACCGGTTGAAGAGCCAGGCCGAATAAGCTCACGCGGACGAAAAGGTATTTCTTGAGAAAGCTTTAATGCAACGGGACCGGAGCAAGGCCCCGTGCGCTTTCTATGCATGAAATGACTGGTTAGTTTTAGCGATAGCGCAATTCCGCAAATCACCGTATCTTCATTTCAACAGTGAACGGGAAGAGACATTTTCCTTCCCAGAGTTGCATGAAACGGTTTGTAACAGGTTCTCCTGGCGCGTCCTTATCAAAGCAGCAGGTGTCTCCTCCCTCTCCTCGCTGCGATGCGCCCTACTGGCCTCGCTCGTCTTGATCGACCGGCGAGGCTCTTTTTTTCTCTTCTGTTCTTTGGAAAGACACGGACGAACGATTTTCTTCTTTGCGGAAGAGAAGATCGCGTCAAGTCTACATCTCCTACCGCCCGTTAAGAAAAGCACGCACGCCAAAGCGCGACACCGGAGCGGTGCCGCCGCTAAACTCTAGACTTCGGTGGATGATGTCAGGCCTGGCGTTCCGGCACGTGAACCACGAGCCCGTCGAGCGCATCCGACATCTTGATCTGACAGGAGAGCCGCGAGGTGGGACGCACCTCGTAGGCGAAGTCCAGCATGTCCTCTTCCATCGCTTCCGGCGGGCCGACGGTGGCGCTCCAGGCGTCGTCGACATAGACATGACAGGTGGCACAGGCGCAGGCGCCGCCGCATTCCGCCTCAATGCCCGGCACGGAGTTGCGCACGGCATTTTCCATGACCGTGGAGCCGTTGGCGACATCCAGTTCGTGGCGCGTACCGTCGAAGGCGACGATGGTGAGTTTGCTCATGATGGCTTCCGGATTCTCAAGAACAGCCCGAAGCGGGCGAAGGGACGGCCGGCGAAGGGGTTATCCGAAACGCCGGTTTTCCGGCGGACGTTTCCAACAAAACCCCTCTCCAGTCAACATCGCGCGCCCGGCAGCCCCTTGCAGGTCCCGGCGCGCCATGGACTTTCCCCGCCGCGCCGCAACGAAACCCGCCCTGGCTGCGACGATCAGCGGCAGAGCTTGAGGATGAAGTTTTCCGCCTCGACGACGGCGGCAGTGACGCCGGCAAGCGCAATCGCATTGGCTGGGTTTTCCTCAAGCGCCGCCGCAGCCTTGGCGATCGCATCCGCACCGACGGACTGGGCGGATCCCTTGAGACGATGCGCGATGGCGGAGCGGGCCTGCCCCTCGCTTGCCGCCAGTTCCTTCATGCTTTCACGCGCCTGGCGGGCAAACATCTGCAGCACTTCCAGTTCCAGCGCCTTGTCGCCCATGGTCTGACGCGCCAGGTGTACCAGATCGATCGGCCGTCCATTCGAGGGACACATGCCACCTGCATTGTCGGGGGCCTCGAAGGCGATGTTGAGCGCTGCCATTTGCCAATATCCTCGTTACGCGATGCACGCTTGTTTCGTTGTAATGCACGCAGGCGCCGGATGAAGCCTGGAACCTGTGCCAGGATCCGGCGGGGTCATGGGACACTATTCTGCGTGGCTGGCGCGCCTATCCGATTAAAAGAGGGCGCAATATGGGCATGAATCGCAAACTATGGTTAACGGCTGAAAAATTGCCGTTTTCACTGTTATTCCATCGCGATACAACGGCCGCCCGAATTAACTTCCTGTTAAGTTTCGAGCGAAGGGAGATGGCAATCAATTGTGTGATACAGGCTAATGTGTCACTACGATACGACCGGGATAGTCCCGGTGGATAAGCCGTGCGCGGAGATACTTTACGCCACGATTTCGGTTTATCGAGCGCATTTGGAATGAACGGCGGCCTGGACGCTGCTTGCCATGAGGGTAAGCAGCAAGACCGGCCACCAACCGGACGGTTCGAATACGCCTGAGCAGCGGCAGCGCGTACGAGACCCGTCCCGGAGAATAGTAACGAGGCGTAACCGCATGGCGACGAACAAGTCCAACGAGTCGATCGACGAAAAGGCCTTCCAGGCATTGGAAGAAGCGCTCAAGATCGATTTCGACGATCTGGCACCGGAGACGCCCTCGAAGAACGAGACTTCGGAGGCGCGCGTGTCCGACCCGGCAAGCCGTGTTTCGACCAAGACGCAGGACAAGGCGGCGAGCCGCGCGACGGCCGGAGAAGCCCCGCGAAACCTTACCCCCGAGCCCGCACCGAAGGCGCCGGCCTTCACGCCCGCCAATGACGGCTCGCGCAAGTCGCCGGCGGCGATCCTGAAGTCGCTCGACGTTCGCTCCAGCCGCTCGTCGATCCGCACGGCCATACTCGCCTCGATCCTCTGGGTCGTCGGCGGTCTTGGCGTCGCCAATCTGCTTTATGCCCCGAAGATCTGGGAGATCCGCTCGGTCGCCGATCTCGTGGCCCTTCCCGGCGCCATCGGCATGGTCGTCGCCATCGTCATGCCGATCATGCTGTTCTTCGCCTTCGCGATCATGATTTCGCGCGCCCACGAACTGCGCAGCGCCGCCCGCTCCATGGCCGAAGTGGCCTTGCGTCTCTCCGAGCCGGAAACCGTCGCCACCGATCGCATCATGACCGTCGGCCAGGCCGTTCGCCGCGAAGTGTCGGCGATGAACGAAGGCATCGAGCGGACCATCGCGCGCGCCACCGAGCTCGAAACCCTCGTGCATTCGGAAGTGAACGCGCTGGAGCGCAGCTATACCGACAATGAAATGCGCGTGCGTACGCTGGTGCAGGAACTCGGTTCCGAGCGCGAAGCCATCGTCAGCCACGCCGAGCGCATCCGTTCGTCGATTTCGGGCGCGCATGAGCAACTGAAGGACGAGCTCGCCGTTGCCGGCGACAACATCACGCAGCGCCTCGCGACGTCGGGTGAGGCCTTCGCCTCGATGCTCGACACCCGCGCCGCCATGCTGATGGAAAAGTCCGACAGCGCGACGCAGACGATCGGCGCCATGCTTTCGGCCCGTACCGACAGCCTGCTTTCCACCCTCTCTTCCTCCGGTCTGGCGCTTGCCAACGAGTTCGACGCCCGCCTCGACCATCTGACCAAGAGCCTCGATTCCCGCGGCCGCGATATGCTGCAGCAGTTCGAGACGCGCGCCTCCTCGCTCGACACCAACACCGAGAAGCTGAACGCCGCCCTCAACGAGCGTGCCAAGCAGCTCAACGAGACGCTGATTGCCCGCACCCGCGAGATCAGCGAAAGCCTGTCGGTCGGCCAGCATGCCGTCACCAACGGCCTCGACCAGGTTCTCCAGTCGATGAATGCCGCGCTCGATGAAAAGGGCGCGCAGTTCCGCCAGAGCCTGAAAAACGCCGCCGACGACACGGTCATGGATCTCGACCTGCGCTCGGGCTTCTTCGATGAGCGCATGCAGGCCACCGTCGGCCAGATCGCCGGCGCCTTCGACAACCGCGTCGAGGAATTCGCCCAGGCCTTCGACCAGCGCGCCGGCTCGCTCGACTCCAAGCTCATGGAGAGCCTCGGCCGGATCAACGAGACGGTCGCCAGCGGCCGCGATGCGATCGACGGCCTGCTCACCACCGGCATCGACCGCCTCGGCAACACGCTGACCGACCAGTCCTTCGCACTGGCCACGACGCTCGCCACCAGCCAGGAAGTGCTCGAAAGCGCCGTTTCCGGCCATGCGGATGCTATCAACAGCGCCGTCTCCGGTGCGCATGAGCGTGTCGGCGCGGTGCTGTCCGAAAAGTCGGCGGCTCTGCTCGGCGGCCTTTCCGATGTGCAGAACCGCATCGAAAGCGGCTTTGGCGCCCGCGCGGATGCGCTGGCCGAAAGCATTTCGGGCAGCGAACGCCGTCTGACGGAAGCGCTCGACAACCGCGGCACGGCAATCGCCACCGACATCCAGGCCGCCCAGGCGCGCATGGAAGAAGCCCTTGGCGCGCGCGCCGACGAAATTACCTCGACGATCGCCGCCAGCCACAACCGCCTGGACAGCGCGCTCACCGAACGCACGGCCGCCCTTTCGGCCATGCTGAACGACACCGGCAGCCAGCTCGAACAGTCGGTCGGCTCCGCCGCCGGCCGCGTCGAAAATGCCCTGACGGGTGCCGCCCGCCAGATCGACGAAGTCATCACCGGCCGCACGGCCAACCTCGCCTCGGTGCTCTCCAACAGCGCCGGCGCCATGCAGTCGTCGATCGACGCCGCAGCAGACCGCGTCGAGACGGTATTGACGGAAGGCAGCCAGCAGCTTGGCGGCGTCCTGCACGGCCAGGCTGCCGAATTCGCCGACGCCTTCTCCGGCCGCGCCGCAGAGATTGCCGAAGCCCTTTCCGGCCGCGCCTCGCAGCTCGCCGGCTCGCTCGTCAACACCCATGAGCAGATCCGCGCGACGCTCGACGACCGCATCAATGCGATCAACGTCGCCATCACCGACGGCAGGAACTACCTCACCGAAACGCTGAACGAGCAAGCCACCAATATCGGCACCTCGATCGCCACCTCGGCCGGCATGCTGGAAATGTCGCTGGAGCAGCATGAGGAGACGCTGCGCCGCACCATCGACGGCAGCGCCGCCCTGCTCGATCACCGGGTGCGCGAAAGCGCCGGCGCCGTCGCCGAGCGCCTCAGCGAAACCTCCTCGAAGATTGCCGAGGCCGCCGATGCCTTTGGCGCCCGCATGGAGACGACCGTCGACAGCGTCGCAAACCGCTTCGACACGACCGGCAGCCGCCTGGAGGAAAACCTCGGCAAGCTGGAAGCCCGCATCGAACACAGCGTCGACAATGTCTCCGGCATCGTCGACACCGCGGCCTCGCGCATTTCCGACACGCTGTCCGAGCGTCTCAGCGATCTGGAACGGGTCGGCGGCGACGTGTCGCTGCGCGTCTCCGACGCCCTCTCCCGCCCGATCGCCGAAGTCGATCGCATCGGCGACGAGACGACGGCCCGCATCGCAGCCGCACTGGCCGGCCGCGTCGGCGATATCGAGCGCGTCAGCGCGAATGCAGCCGACCGCATCGAAGGCGCGCTTTCCGGCCGCCTCGACGATATCGAACGGGTAACGACGGCGGCAGCCGAGCGCATCGACAGCACGCTGACGGGCCGCGCGCTCGAAATCGACCTGATCGCCGAGAATGCCGCCCAGCGCATCGACGCCTCGCTCTCCGGCCGCGCCGCCGAAATCGAGCGCGTTGCCGGCGATACCGCGCAGCGCATCGACACCGTGCTTTCGGGCCGTGCCGCGGAAATCGAACGCATTGCCGGCGACGTTGCCCAGCGCATCGACACCACGCTTTCGGGCCGCACGTCGGACCTCGAACGTGTTGCCGGCGCCGCCACGACCCGTCTCGAAGACACCCTTACGGAACGCGCAAGCGAGATCGCCCGCCTTACCGGCGAAGCGACCGACCGCATCGACGGTACGCTAGCACTGCGCACCGGCGACATCGAACGCGTATCGACGGAAGCCTCCGAACGTATCGCTGCAACCATCGATGAAAAGACCGGCCGCATCGAGGAACGTCTCGGCACGATGGACCGGGCGCTCACCATCGGTCTCGACAGCGTCAACCGCACGATCGACGGCAAGGCCGCCGGCCTTGCCCAGACGCTGCGCGACGCCGTCTCGCAGGCCGCCCAGGACATGGATGCCGAAGCAATCCGCTCGGCGCAGTCTCTCGCCAAGACCGGCGAGGAATTCGCCCATCTGTCCAGCTCGCTGCGCGGTGCCGTTTCGCGCGCAGCGCAGGAAATGGGCGTCGAGGCCCAGCGTGTCGCGGAAAACATCGCCAAGACCGGCGACGAATTCGCCGAAAATCTCTCGGTCCGCAACGAAGCCTTCACCCGCGCGGTCGATGAGACCACCACTGCCGCCGTCGCCCGCTTCGCCGAAACGGAAGGCCGTCTTGCCAGCCAGGCGCAGTCGCTGCGCACCGGTCTCGGTGATGTCGAGAAGGCGCTGGAAGCGCGTGGCGCCTCCATTCGTTCGACGCTTGACGAGCGTACGCGTGAACTCAACTCCATGCTGGCAAGCCGCACGGAAGAACTCTCGCGCC
This sequence comes from uncultured Shinella sp., assembly GCA_965650295.1. GTDB lineage: Bacteria > Pseudomonadota > Alphaproteobacteria > Rhizobiales > Rhizobiaceae > Shinella. The sequence goes on from CBFGOD010000155.1 coordinate 6,949, forward strand.
TCATCAACGAGGAAGCCCGTCCCGTCATCAACGACTACGCGGCTGTCGGCCGTGAGGCCGTCGAGCGCATCACTGGCGTTGGTCGTGAAACCGCCGAAAGCATCAGCAGCGTCGCCCGGGACAGTGCTGACCGTCTGCGCAACGAGAATGCCGCGCTGATCAACGCCATCTCCGCCCGCACGGCCGATACGCTTGCCGCGATCTCCAGCCGAACGGAAGAAGCGGCCGGCGCGATGCGCGACATCGAGAACGGCCTTGCCGCCAATGTCGAGGGCCTGATCGCCCGCCTCTCCGAGAGCAACGGCGCGATTGCCGGCCTCGTCGACGCCGCCAGCCAGACGCTCGGCGCCATCGACGGCCGTCTGACCAGCACGTCGGAGCGCTTCACCACCTCGGCCGAACGCGCCGCAGATATGGTCGCCACCACCTCGCGCCTGCTGGAAGGCAAGGTCGATCGCCTGTCCGACATTTCGGCCGGCACGCTCTCGCAGATCGGCGGCATCGTCGGGCGCTTCGAGGATCATTCGAAGATCCTGTCGCAGGCCTCCGACCTGCTCGCCGCCGCCCAGTCGAACCTCGTTTCGACGCTGGAAGAGCGCCAGGATGCGCTACGCTCGCTCTCCGTCGGCCTCGTCCAGCGTTCGGAAGAGATCGAAAAGACGATGCAGTCGCTCGAAGGCATGGTCGAAGGCGTCTTCAGCCGCGCCGAAGAGCGCTCCAACCTGATCGCAGGCAATCTGCGCGGCGGCATCCAGAGCTCGTTTGCCGAAGTCGGCCGCATTCTCGGCGAGACCGAAAAGCGTGCAGAAGCGGCCGCCAGCACCCTGCGCGATCAGCTGGTCAAGGCTGGCGAGGAAGCGGGCCAATCCGTCGAGGGCGCGTTCACGCGCGCCGAAGAGCGGACCAAGGAAGTGGCGAACCGCCTGCGCGGCAGCGTCGGCGCCTCGCTCTCCGATGTCGACCGCCTGCTTTCGGAATCCGGCAAGAAGTCCGAGGCCGCCACGACCGTCATGCGCGAATCCATGCGCGAGGCCGTCGAGGAAGCCATCGGCAAGTTCTCCGGTGCGACCGAAGAAATCCGCCGTGCGGCCTCCGAGATCCGCAAGGAGCTCGACCAGACCCGTGGCGAACTGAAGCGCGGCGCCTTCGACCTTCCGGAAGAAGCCAAGGAAAATGCCGCCCAGATGCGCCGCGCCGTCAGCGAGCAGATCAAGGCGCTGCAGGACCTGTCCGACATCATCGGCAAATCGTCCTCGGCACTCGAAGTCTCCCGCCCGGCCGTCCAGCAGCCTGTGGTACAGCAGCAGCCGGTGCAGGAAACCCGCGCCGTCGAGCCGCGCCGCGAAGAGCCGGCCCAGCTGCGCGGCAGCCTCGGCCTTGAGCGTGCGGCGAGCGCCACCGTGCCGCAGCGTGCGCAGCCCCTGCCCGCCGAAGCCGATGCCAAGACGGCTGGCGAAGGCGGCTGGATGCGGGACCTGCTGCGTGGCGCCGTGTCGCGCGAAGAAGCGCAGTTCGCCCAGCCGCGCGGCGAGGCCCAGGCCGCCCGCCCGGCCGACACGCGCAATCCGCGCCATGTCGTGGAATCGCTGAACTCGCTCTCCGTCGATATCGCCCGCGCCATCGATCACGATGCCTCGGTCGATCTGTGGCGCCGCTACCAGCGCGGCGAGCGCGACGTGTTCACGCGCCGCCTCTACACGCTGAAGGGCCAGCAGACCTTCGACGAGATCAAGCGTAAGTACGAGCGCGAGCCGGAATTCCGCACCGCGGTCGACCGCTACATCTCGGACTTCGAAAAGCTGCTTGCCGATGTCGCCCGCAACGACCGCGACAAGGTGATGACGCAGACCTACCTCACCTCGGATACCGGCAAGGTCTACACCATGCTGGCCCATGCGGCAGGCCGCTTCAGCTAAGCGCAGTCGGGATCGAAAACAGCGACGGCCGTCCCTCCGGGCGGCCGTTTTGCTGTGATAACGCGCCGATAACGCAGATGTGAGGCGTTCGCGCCGTTTCCCCGCGCCAAAACCTTATAATCCGCGCGCCCCGCCTCTATATGCGTCCCGACGCACCCAGAGCATTTCCGGCGAACTGCGGCTCGCCGGAAATGCTCTGGGGGTTTGTTTTTATCGCATTGTCCGACGCCGAAGCGAATTCGCTTCGGCTGGAAATGCTCTTGAAAGTGCCAAGGGGAAGAGAGACGGAATATGATGTTTATACAGGGATTTGGGCGTGTGCTGGCAACGCTGGCGATTGCGCTGATGACGATCGTCACGGTCGTTGACGTCGCGGAAGCGCGCCGCGCCGGCGGTGGTTTCGGCAGCCGCGGCACGCGGACATTCTCGACACCTTCGACGACGCGCACCTCGCCGACGGAAGCCCAGCCGATCGACCGCACCATGACGCGCCAGCAGTCCGCGCAACCCTCCGCCGGCCGCAACACCACG
>CBFGOD010000156.1:0-9394 GCA_965650295.1 uncultured Shinella sp.
AAGAGTTTTCGCGCGAACAGCGCTTCCAGCGCATTGATGCGGTGGGTGACGGTGGATTGCGTGATGTTCAGCCGCTCCGCCGTGCGGTTGAAGTTGCGGGTTTCCATCAGGTCGAGGAATGTCTCAATCAGAACGATTTGCATGAATGCGCCGTGATTTCCCAAGTGTTTGGAGGGAGTGTAATCGGTATAATCGATTAATAAAGCGAATTCCGCCGGCTTGCCGCCCGCCGCTTTGATTGCCACAAATCCGGGGCAACGAAGGGGAAGAGAATGTCCGCACTGCCAAGCCATGCCCGTGTCGTCATCATCGGCGGAGGCGCCGTGGGCGCGTCGGCGCTCTATCATCTGGCCAAGGCCGGATGGACGGATTGCGTGCTGCTCGAAAAGAACGAGCTGACGGCCGGCTCCACCTGGCATGCCGCCGGCAATGTACCGACTTTCTCGTCTTCCTGGTCGCTGATGAACATGCAGCGCTATTCGGCGTCGCTGTATCGCGAGCTGGGCGATCTCGTCGATTACCCCATGAACTACCACGTTACCGGCTCGATCCGCCTTGGCCATTCGAAAGAGCGCTTGCAGGAGTTCAAGCGCGTCGTCGGCATGGGGCGCTATCAGGGCATGGACCTCGATATCCTTTCGCCCGACGAGATGCGCTCGAAATACCCGTTCCTCGAAACCCATGACCTGACCGGCGCGCTCTACGATCCCTATGACGGTGATATCGATCCGGCGCAGTTGACCCAGGCGCTCGCCAAGGGTGCGCGTGACATGGGCGCGAAAATCTTCCGGTTCTGCCCGGCGACCGGCGCCCGCCGCGAGGGCGAGGAATGGGTGATTTCCACGCCGCAGGGGGAGATCCGATGCGAGAAGGTTGTTAACGCTGCTGGCTACTATGCCCGCGAGGTCGGCAAATGGTTCGGCCGCGAGGTGCCGATGATGGTGATGAGCCATCAATACATGCTGTTCGAGGAAATCCCGGAACTGGCGGCCTGGTCGCGAGAGGCCGGCCACAAGCTGCCGCTGCTGCGCGACGTCGACAGCTCCTACTACCTCCGTCAGGAAAAGACGGGCATGAATCTCGGCCCCTATGAGCGCAATTGCAAGGCGCATTGGGTCACGCCTGACGATCCGATGCCGGACGATTTCTCGTTCCAGCTGTTCCCCGACGATCTCGACCGTCTCGAATGGTATCTCAACGACGCCGTCGAGCGCGTGCCGATCCTCGGTACGGCCGGCCTGTCGCGCATGATCAACGGTCCCATTCCCTATGCGCCCGACGGTAACCCGCTCATCGGCCCGATGCCCGGCGTGCCGAACGCCTATGAAGCCTGCGTCTTCACCTTCGGCATCTGCCAGGCGGGCGGTGCGGGCAAGGTGCTGGCCGAATGGGTGACGGAAGGCGAGACGGAATGGGACATGTGGTCCTGCGATCCGCGCCGCTACACGTCCTTTGCCGCCGACAAGGACTACTGCGTCGCCAAGGGCATGGAGATCTATGGCCACGAATATGCCATGCATTTCCCGAAACACTCCTGGCCGGCCGGGCGCGACCAAAAGCACTCGCCGATCCATGATCGCATCAAGGCGCTCGGCGCGCAGTTCAAACCCTATAACGGCTGGGAGCGTGCCAACTGGTATGCCGCGCCGGGCGACGATCTCTCGGAACAATCGACCCAGACCTGGAACCGTGAGGGGCCTTGGCGGCCGCGCATCGAGGCGGAGTGCCGCGCCGTCACCGAGGCCGCCGGCATTCTCGATCTCCCCGGCTTCTCGCGCTTCCGCGTGAAAGGCGAAGGGGCGACGGCATGGCTGTCCTCGCTCATCACCGGCAAGGTGCCGAAGCCCGGCCGCATCGGCCTTGCCTATTTCTCCGACGACAAGGGCCGCATCGTCACGGAAATGTCGGTCATGATGCTGGACGAGGACTTCTTCTTCCTCATCACCGCCGCGACGGCGCAGTGGCATGATTTCGAGTGGCTGCAAAAGCACCTACCCAAGGACGCTGCCTTCACCATTGAGGATGTGACGGAAAGCTTCTCCTGCCAGATCCTGTCAGGCCCGAATTCCCGCGCCATTCTCGCCGATGTCACGGATGCCGACCTCTCCAAGGGCTGGCTGACGCATCAGAGCTGCCAGATTGCCGGCCGCTGGTGTCAGCTGGTGCGCGTCTCCTTTGCCGGCGAACTCGGCTGGGAAATCCATACGAAGATCGAGGATACCCCCGCGATTTTCGATGCCGTCTGGGCCGCCGGCCAGAAACATGGCCTGAAACCCTTCGGCATGGAGGCGCTGGACAGCCTGCGCATCGAGAAGGGCTATCGCGCCTGGAAGGGCGATCTCTCGACTGACTACACGATCCTGCAGGGCGGTCTCGACCGGTTCGTCGATTGGGCGAAGCCCGATTTCAAGGGCAAGGCGGCGCTGGAGCGGGAAAAGCAGCAGGGCGTCACCAAGCGTTTCGTGACGCTGACGGTGGAGGCCGGCGACTGCGATGCGCCCTACATGTCGACGCTCTGGCATGGTGGCAAGGTGGTCGGCGAGACGACCTCCGGCAACTGGGGCTACCGTACCGGCAAATCCATCGCGCTCGGCATGCTGAAGGCCGACCTCGCCCAGCCCGGCACGGAAATCGAGGTGGAAATCTACGGCGACCGTTTCAAGGCGACCGTCCAGCCGGATGGACCGCTTTTCGACCCCAACAATGAAAGACTGCGCGCATGAGCAAACCCATTCCCTCCAAGGCGAGAGCCGTCATCATCGGCGGCGGCGTTTCCGGCTGCTCGGTCGCCTATCATCTGGCTAAGCTTGGCTGGACGGATGTGGTGCTTCTGGAGCGCAAGCAGCTGACGTCGGGCACGACGTGGCATGCCGCCGGTCTGATCGGCCAGCTGCGCGCCTCGCAGAACATGACGCGGCTCGCCAAATATTCCGCCGATCTCTACACCAAGCTCGAAGCCGAGACCGGCATCGGCACCGGCATGCGCCAGTGCGGCTCGATGACCGTGGCGCTGACGGAGGAGCGCAAGGAAGAAATCTACCGCCAGGCCTCGCTCGCCCGCGCCTTCGATGTCGATGTGCGCGAAATCAGTGTCGACGAGGTGAAGGCGATGTATCCGCACCTCAACACGGCGGATGTGAAGGCGGCCGTGCATCTGCCGCTCGACGGCCAGTGCGATCCGGCCAACATCGCGATGGCTTTGGCCAAGGGTGCGCGGCAGAACGGCGCGACCGTCATCGAAGGCGTGAAGGTCACCTCTGTCGTCACCAAGGACGGCCGTGTCACGGGTGTCACCTGTGAGCAGAACGGCGAGACCTTCACCATCGAGACGGAGAATGTCGTCAACGCCGCCGGCATGTGGAGCCGTACGCTGGCCGATATGTCGGGCGTGACGCTGCCGCTGCATGCCTGCGAGCATTTTTACATCGTTACCGAGCCGATCCCGAACCTCCAGCGCCTGCCGGTGCTGCGCGTTCCGGACGAGTGCACCTATTACAAGGAGGACGCCGGCAAGATGCTGATCGGTGCCTTCGAGCTGAAGGCCAAGCCCTGGGGTATGGACGGTATCTCCGAGGACTTCTGCTTCGATCAGCTGCCGGAGGATTTCGATCACTTCCAGCCGATCCTCGAAAACGCCATCAACCGCATGCCGATGCTGGAAACGGCAGGCATCCATACGTTCTTCAACGGCCCCGAGAGCTTTACGCCTGACGACCGCTACTATCTCGGAGAAGCGCCGCAGTTGAAGGGGTACTGGGTCGCCGCCGGCTACAATTCCATCGGCATCGTCTCCTCCGGCGGTGCCGGCATGGCGCTGGCGCAGTGGATGAACGACGGCGAGGCGCCGTTCGATCTCTGGGAGGTCGATATCCGCCGCGCCCAGCCGTTCCAGCGCAACCGCAGCTATCTGAAGGACCGTGTGTCCGAAACGCTCGGCCTGCTCTATGCCGACCATTTCCCCTATCGCCAGATGGCGACGGCACGTGGCGTGCGCCGTTCGCCGCTGCACGAGCACCTGAAGGCGCGAGGCGCGGTGTTCGGTGAAGTGGCAGGCTGGGAGCGCGCCAACTGGTTTGCGAAAGAGGGACAGGAGCGGGAGTACCGCTATTCCTGGAAGCGGCAGAACTGGTTCGAAAACCAGAAGGCAGAACACCTTGCCGTGCGCAATGGCGTCGGCCTGTTCGACATGACGTCCTTCGGCAAGATCCGCGTCGAGGGCCGTGACGCGTTGGCCTTCCTGCAAAAGCTTTGCGCCAACCAGATGGATGTCGCGCCCGGCAAGATCGTTTACACCCAGATGCTCAATGCGCGCGGTGGCATCGAGAGCGATCTGACGGTGACGCGCCTCTCGGAGACGGCCTTCTTCCTCGTCGTGCCCGGCGCGACGCTGCAGCGCGACCTTGCCTGGCTTCGAAAGCACCTGAAGGATGAGTTCGTCGTCATCACCGATGTCACGGCCGCCGAAAGCGTGCTCTGCGTCATGGGGCCGAAGGCGCGCGAGTTGATGCAGAAGGTCAGCCCGAACGACTTTTCCAATGCGGCCCATCCCTTCGCGTCCGCGCGGGAAATCGAGATCGGCATGGGCCTCGCCCGTGCCCACCGCGTCACCTATGTCGGCGAGCTTGGCTGGGAACTTTACGTCTCCACCGATCAGACCGCCCATGTCTTCGAGGCGCTGGAAGAAGCTGGTGCCGATGTCGGCCTCAAACTCTGCGGCCTGCACACGCTGGATAGCTGCCGTATCGAAAAGGCCTTCCGCCATTTCGGCCACGACATCACCGACGAGGACCATGTGCTGGAAGCCGGCCTCGGCTTTGCCGTGCGCACGAAGAAGGGCGATTTCATCGGCCGCGATGCGGTTCTGCGCAAGGAGGAGGAAGGCCTGAAGCGCCGGATGGTACAGTTCAGGCTCACCGATGCCGAGCCGCTGCTCTTCCACAATGAGGCGCTGGTGCGCGACGGCACGATTGTCTCGACCATCACCTCGGGCAATTATGGTCATTTCCTCGGCGGCGCCATCGGCATGGGCTATGTGCCTTGCGAGGGCGAGAGCGAGGCGGATGTGCTGGCCTCGAGCTACGAGGTCGAGATCGCCGGCACGCGGGTGAAGGCGGAAGCCTCGCTCGTGCCGATGTATGACCCGAAATCGGAAAGGGTGCGCGCATGACCAACCTTGCCGAACGCCATCAGCGGTTTCACGACCTGCACCAGTCGGGCTGCTTCGTCATCCCGAACCCCTGGGATATCGGTTCCGCCCGCATGATGGCGGCCTCGGGTGCCGTGGCACTCGCTACCACCTCCGCCGGATTCGCCTTCACGCTCGGCCGGCCTGATATGGGCCGGGTGACGCGGGAGGAATCGCTTGCGCATGCCGAGGAGATCGTGCGCGCCACGCCGCTTCCTGTCTCCGGCGATTTCGAAAATGGTTTTGCCGATGCGCCCGACGATGTTGCCGAGACGATCCGGCTTGCTGCCGAGGTCGGCCTGTCCGGCTGCTCGATCGAGGACACGCAGATGGTGGACGGCAATCCGGCCTATGCTTTCGACCTTGCCGTCGAGCGCATCCGCGCCGCCGTCGATGCCGCCCGCTCGCTGGGCCGCCCCTTCATTCTCTGCGCCCGCGCCGATGGCGTGATGAACGGCGTCTACGATCTCGACGAGGCGATCCGCCGTATCCAGGCCTTCGAAAAGGCCGGTGCCGATCTCGTCTATGTGCCGGTGCCGCCGGGCGAGGCGGAGTTGCGCCGCGTCGTGCAGTCGGTATCGACGCCGGTCAATGCGCTGGCCGCCGGGCCGCTGCGCCAGCTCACCGTGCCTCAGTTCGCTGCCATCGGCGTGCGCCGCATTTCGCTTGGCTCGATGATTGCCCGCGTCACCCATGCGGCGATTGCCGAGCAGATGGATGCCATCGTCAAGGATGGCAGCTTTGCCAAACTGTCCGCCGCCGCGTCGGGGGATCTCATCAACAGGATGCTTGCCGCTGGTGCGGGGGAGACGGATCATGAGTGAAGCAGCAGCCTTGTCCTCCCGCCGCGCCGGCGGCCGCGCCGCCCGCGTCGCCATGCGTGCCGCGCCGCTTGCGGAAAATGTTCGCCCCATCCGCCCGGGCCTGCCCGGCGGCCAGTACCGGCCGCTGACGGAGGCGAATGTGCGCCGTATCCATGAGGCGGCCCTCGATGCGCTGGAGAATATCGGCCTCGCCAACGCGCCGAAATCCGGCATCGAGATCATGACCCGCGCCGGTGCGATCCTTGGCGAGGATGGGCGCCTCCGCTTCCCGCGCGCGCTGGTGGAGGACATGCTGGCTGTCGCGGCGCGGGATATCACGCTGCACGGCCGCGATCCGAAATACGATCTCGAATTGTCGGGCACCCGCGTCTATTACGGCACGGCGGGTGCAGCGGTGCATATCGTCGATGTCGAGAAGCGCGAATACCGCGAGTCGACGGCGAAGGATCTCTTCAACGCCGCCCAGCTCGTCCACCATCTCGACAACATCCATTTCTTCCAGCGGGCGATGGTCTGCCGCGATGTGGCCGACAATTTCCTGATGGACATCAACACGCTCTATGGCTGCTGCGCCGGCACGTCCAAACATGTCGGCACCAGCTTCTCCGATCCCTCGCATGTCGAAGGCTGCTTCGATCTCATCCACATGATGGCGGGCGGCGAGGACAAGTGGCGGGCTCGGCCCTTCGTGTCGAATTCCAACTGCTTCGTCGTGCCGCCGATGAAGTTCGCGGAAGAAAGCTGCATCACCATGGAGGCCTGCATCCGGGCCGGCATGCCCATCCTGCTGCTTTCGGCGGGGCAGGCGGGTGCGACGGCGCCGGCACCGCTCGCAACGGCCATCGTCCAGGCGGTGGCCGAGTGCCTCGCAGGCGTCGTCTATGTCAACGCCATGGCGCCCGGCCATCCGGCGATCTTCGGCACCTGGCCCTTCGTTTCTGACCTCAGAACCGGCGCCATGTCCGGCGGTTCTGGGGAGCAGGCGCTGCTCACGGCCGGCTGCGCGCAGATGCACCAGTTCTACGGCCTGCCGGGCGGTGCGGCCGCCGGTATCGCGGATAGCAAGCTGCCGGATATGCAGGCCGGCTGGGAACAGGCGATCTCCAATGTCATGGCCGGCCTTTCGGGACTCAACATGGTCTATGAATCGGTCGGCATGCACGCTTCGCTGCTCGGCTTCTGCCTGGAAAGCCTGGTGCTCGGCGACGATCTGCTCGGCCAGGTGCAGCGCTGCGTGCGCGGCATCGACGTCACCGAGGATTCTGTCTCGCTGGAAACGATGCGCTCCGTTTGCCTCGATGGTCCCGGCCATTATCTCGGCGATCCGCAGACGCTGTCGCTGATGCAGACGGAATATGTCTATCCCGCCGTTGCCGACCGCACGAGCCCGAAGGAATGGGCCGAGATCGGCCGTCCGGACCTCGTGCAGAAGGCCATCGAGCGCAAGAACCGCATCCTCTCCGAGGCCGGCGGCCCGCTCTTCGACTTCGCGACGGACCAGGCGGTGCGCGAGAAGTTCAAGATCTATTTCTGAACGGATGGATGAGCGCTCTCGTGCGTTGATTCACGCAAGCGCTCCATCTCCTTGTTTTGTCTAGCCTGCGCGGCGGTCGAAATGGGTGCGCAGCGAGACATGCGTCTGCACGCTCGCGATGCCTGGCGTCGTTGCGATCTGGCGGCGCACCGTGTCGAGCTCGGCATTGGATGTGCATTCGACGAGCAGCATCAGGTCCGTTGGCCCGGCGAGCGACCAGCAGGTGACGACATTGGGAATGCCGGTGAGATGCGGCACGACATGATCACAGTTGCGGCCCTGCTGGAAGCCGACTGCGATTAGCGCCTCCACGCCGGCCCGGTCCCGGTCGATACCAAGCTTCACCGTATAGCCGGCGATGACGCCCTTCGCCTCCAGCCGCCGGATACGCTCATGCACGGCGCTGCGCGAGAGGCCGGTGTGGCGGGCAAGCTCCACGAGGCTCTGGCGGGCATCGGCGCGAAGCGCTGCAATGAGCAATCTGTCCTTCTCGTCTAGCTCGTTCATCCGGAATAATCTCCTTTCGCCGGACGATCGTCCGGCATTCCGTCTCCTTGCTGCGCGAAACCGGACGGAAAAGCAACTATTCGTCTGGTATCGCTTCAAGGAGAAACCGATGCCGACCCTGCCGCACAATGCCGTCCTGATCCCGATCGACATGCAGCAGGCTTTCGATGCCGCGCCCTGGCCAGCGCGCTGGAACGACCGGCTGGACGAGAATGGCCTTGCGCTTCTCGCCGCCTGGCGGGGCGCCGGCCGGCCGGTTATCCATGTTTGCCATGACAGCGCCGAGCCCAATTCCACCCTGCGCGTTGAAAATCCCGGTAATGCACTGCGCCCCGGTTTCGAGCCGCAGGCTGATGAGCCGCTGGTGCACAAGAGCGTCAACGCCGCCTTCATCGGCACCGATCTCGATCTGCGTCTGCGCCGTCTCGGCGTCGATACGGTTGTGCTGTTCGGCATTTCGACGGATATGTGCGTGTCGACCAGTGCGCGCGTTGGCGCCAATATGGGCTATCGGGTTCTGCTGGTGGAGGATGCCTGCGATTGCTTCGACCTGCCGGATGGCGCCGGCGGCACGATTGCGGCGCGTGATGTCCACCGCGCCCATGTCGCGACCCTGCGGCATGAATTCGCCACGGTGCTCAAGACCGCTGACGTCCTGGCCGCGCTTTAGCGGGTGAGTGCGCGCACGTTCCCGACGCCGTAATCGAATTTCGGCGCTGTGATGGGCGTGAGATCGCTGCCGGGGAACACGGCGAAGGTCGAGAAATCGGCGCTTTCCCCCGGCAGTACGCGCAGCACGATGAGCGCATCATCGCGCCCGACCTCGCGGCAGGTGCCGGCGGGGCAGTCGGAAAGCACCACATCCAGCCGGAACGATTGCATCGGCACGGTGCCGCTGTTCGTCACCTGGCCGGTCACGCGGTAGCTGGTCTTCGGCTGGCCGATGGTCGCCTGCATTTCGGAGAGCGTGATGACATCGGCTGAAAGCGCCGGGGTCTCTGCGGTGGGCGTCACGGTCGTGCCAGACGGGCCACGATCTTCGACGAACCAGATCAGCAGGGCGGCGGCAAGGCCGATGGCCACGACGATGGTGAGGACAGGCTCGACCCAGCTCTGAAACCGCCGGAAACGCAGTGCGAGATAAAGAATGGCCGCCGCCGCAACCGCAAATGCCCAGATCATTCAGGTCCTCCTGGGCATGATATAGCGTGCGCGGCGGGCCGCCGAAAGGGTGGAGCGGTTCAATTCGGCTTGAGCGCGATCCAATAGGCGCCGTCGAAGGGAACGGCGGCGAAGCGCTCGTTGATTTCCTTCAGCGTCGCATCGGGATCGACATCGGCAAAG
>CBFGOD010000157.1:0-9366 GCA_965650295.1 uncultured Shinella sp.
TTTCAACAAAGCGCTCGCCCGCGTCTATGTAAATCCCGATCTGCCGATGCTCTGCGGCGTCGTGGTCGCGGAGGTGGATGCCGAACGCCGCTTCTCGCCCGCCCAGATCGAGGCGCTGTCCGACCATCTCGTGACCTTCTATGGCGGCCTCATCCGCCAGGCCTTTCCGGCAAACGACCTCGCCGTGCGCTTCGACGGCCTGCGTTTCGGGTTCCTGTTCAACACCTCCGACGAAGGCGAGGTGGAGCGGCTGATCGATCTCCTGCGCGCGGCCTTCCAGACGGTGGCATTGCGCGATCCGCGCACCAACCGCAATCTCGGCCATCTCACCCTGTCGGCCGGCCTCTGCATGTCGGATCGCGCCGACAGCGCGCTCGACCTGTCCTCGGCCTGCGAACGGGCGCTTCTGGAAGCCAAGGCCTCCGGCGGCGACCAGATCGTCGTCTACGGCCGTGGCGACGAGGTGCCGGCGGGCAAGGAATGGATGCTTTATAGGGGGGCTTGAGTTTTAAAGCGCCTGAATGATCTTGCGCAGAGCCTCATTGCGGGCGCCGAGCATCAGCACGTTCTTCATGGCGAGCTTCGGATCATCCGTGCGGAAAATCACGCCGTTGCCGCGCACCTTGCGGTCGATCGCGAGACGGCCTTCGTGGTCCGTCGGCGTGATGGCGACGGCGAAATACATGCGGCCCTGCTTTTTCGAAATGCCGGCGAAGAACTGTTCTTCCTCGCCGATCTCGGCAAAGAAATTGGCCATGTAGAAGGCCCATTGCACATTCTGGAAATCCGCGAAGCTCGAATTGGCCACCGTGATGTGGCAGTAGCCGAGATGCGGCGTCTCCGCGAGTGTGCGGTGGAAGATCAGCTTCGGAAACTGGATCGAGCGGTGAAAGCCGTTGATGCGGTCATGCGTGACGGAGCCGGCGCGTTCCAGCTTGCGGCCCGTGCGTTCAGCTACCTCGGCATAGGAGAGGTAGCGCTTCTCGCTCGGGCTCCAGTTGTCTGGAGTGCGGTCGATGCGGCCGGTGCGCAGGAACTCCGTGTGCACGGCGGATTTCGGCGGGTTTTCGCGCTTGTAGGCGACGGCATCGTAATAGCGAAACTTCGTCTGCTGCTGCACGCCCGGCACTCCCTGCTCGCGCGGCGCTGTGTGTTCGCGCCCTGATAGCGGAAGTTTATGGAAACGCCGTTAAGCATTCCTTGCCGTTTACCCCCTGAAACCTTGCAGGGGTGTTTTGCTGGTCGCAATATGACAACTTGCTTCTTTGTGTGCCCCTTTGCCCATTCAGGCGCCACCTTGCGCGGTTAAAAGGCATATTATATTGATACATAAAGATAAATAAGAGTGATGAGGGCGCCTCATCCATTTTTTGACTGTCGTCAAATCATGGAAGCGCGTCGTTTTTTGACATGTCGATCGATGATTCTTGCGGTTAGATAAAGACACTCAAGGTGTCGCCTTCTAGGGAGGGTGGAGAATTGGGAAGCCGGTTGAAATCCGGCGCTGCCCCCGCAACGGTGTTGGAGAAAAAGCGGCAAAAAGCCACTGGACGGAAGTCTGGGAAGGCGCCGCATCGGTCGCAGGCTCTGCCCGCAATGACCACTCCTCAGCCCGGAAACCAGCCTGGAGAAAAGATCGTGACTGGCTGCGGCGGGCGGCCGGGAAGCGTGCATGCCGGGCTTTCCCTGCCTGGATGCCGTCTCCTCCGTGCGCCTCATCCCCAAACTGGACTTATGAGGATTGCCATGGATATCCGCAGCGACGTGCTCCGCAAGCTGAAGAACCGGCGTGAAGGCCACAGCCTCGAGCAGGCCTTCTACATCGACCCCGATCATTACAAGCTCGACATGGAGACGATCTGGTATCGCGACTGGCTGTTCATCGGCCATGACTGCGAAATCCCCAAGGCCGGCAATTATTTCACCGTGCAGGTCGGCGATTACCCCGTCGTCATCACCCGCGACCGCTCGGGCACGGTCCGCGCGCTGCACAATTCCTGCCGCCATCGCGGCTCGCGCGTCTGCACCCAGCACAAGGGCACCTCGGCCAAGCTCGTCTGTCCCTATCACCAGTGGACCTACGAGCTCGACGGCTCGCTGCTCTTCGCCCGCCACATGGCGGAGGATTTCGACAGGACGCAGCACAGCCTGAAGCCGATCCATTGCGAAACTCTCGGCGGCTACATCTTCATCTGCCTTGCCGATCAGTCCCCGGATTTCTCCGCCTTCCGCAGCACGGCAGAACCCTATCTCGCCCGTCATCGCCTCGGCGAAACCAAGGTCGCCTTCGAAAGCACGATCATCGAGAAGGGCAACTGGAAGCTCGTCTGGGAAAACAACCGCGAGTGCTATCACTGCGCCGCCAACCATCCCGAACTCTGCCGCACCTATCCGGAAGCACCAAGCGCCACGGGCGTGCAGGGCGCCAAGGACGATCCGGTCATTGCAGCGCATTGGGCGAAATGCGAGGCATCCGGCCTGCCAAGCGAATTCCGCATGTCACCCACCGGCCAGTTCCGCGCCGCCCGCATGCCGCTCATTCAGGATGCCGAGAGCTACACCATGTCCGGTGCGCGCGCCGTCCAGCGCCCGCTCTCGAACGACATCTCGGAAAGTGGTATCGGCACGCTGCTGCTCTTCCATTACCCCACGACCTGGAACCACGTGCTGGCCGACCACGCCATCACCTTCCGCGTCCTGCCGCTCGGTCCCGAGCTGACGCAGGTCACGACCAAGTGGCTGGTCAACAAGGATGCCGTCGAGGGCGTCGATTACCGCCTCGATGAACTCACCCATGTCTGGACCGAGACCAACGACCAGGATCGCCGGATCGTCGAGGAAAACGCCTTCGGCATCCGCTCGCCGGCCTACCAGCCCGGCCCCTATTCGCCGGAAGACGAGGGTGGCGTCATGCAGTTCGTCGAATGGTATTCGAACTTCATGATCGACCGGCTGGACACCAAGAAACCGATGTCGCGGGTGGCCTGACATGACGATTTCGAGCCATTTCCGTCATTTCGACGAGCTTCATCCCTGGCACGATCGCCATAACCTCTTGGAATGCATCGCCGCCACCGTGGAAACGGCCGATGTGATGACCTTCACCTTCAGCTCAGATCAGAAGAACTGGTTCCGCTATCTGCCGGGCCAGTTCGTCACGCTGGAGCTGCCGGTGTCGGAAGACGAGCCGGTCATGCGCACCTACACGCTGTCCTCGACGCCCTCGCGGCCGTTCTCCGTCGCGGTGACGGTCAAGGCGCAGAAGAACTCGATCGGCACGCGCTGGATGTTCGATCATCTGCGCCCCGGCATGAAGCTGAAGGCCTTCGGCCCGCTCGGCGACTTCTCCTTCGTGCGTTACCCCGCGGAAAAATACCTCTTCATCTCGGCCGGCTCCGGTGTGACGCCGATGATGTCGATGACCCGCTGGATGGCCGATTGCGCGCCGCAATCCAATGTCGCCTTCGTCTCCTGCGCCCGCAAGCCCGAGGACCTGCTGTTCAAGCCGGAACTCGAATGTCTCGCCGCCCAGATGCCGAACCTCGCGCTCGGCTTCGTCGTGGAAGGTCACAATCCGCGTGACGGCTGGCATGGCCTGCGCGGTCGCATCGATGCCGCCCGTCTCTCGCTTCTCGCGCCTGATTTCCGCGAGCGCACGGTCTTCTGCTGTGGTCCCGAACCGTTCATGCGCGGCGTCAAGGACATGCTGAAGGTCTGCGGCTTCGATATGAACCGCTACCACGAGGAGAGCTTCCAGCCGGCCAATGCGCCCGCCCCGGAGGAGATCGCCATCCGCGCCGGTGCCGGCGAGCAGGCGGTCGATGCCGACGCCGTCTCGACCGTCACCTTCACCATGGCCGGCAAGGACGCCAAATGCCCGCCCGGCCAGACGATCCTCCAGACCGCCCGCGCCGCCGGCGTGCGCATCGGTGCGGCCTGCGAGGGCGGCCTCTGCGGCACTTGCCGGGTGATGAAGGTCTCGGGCGAAGTCGAGATGCGCCACAATGGCGGCATCCTCGATGACGAGATCGAGGAAGGCTACATCCTCGCCTGCTGCTCAAGGCCGGTCGGCGACGTGCAGATCGAGGCGTAAGAGACGCGCCGGTGCAGTCTCGCTGCGCCGGCGGAAAAGTCTCTCAGAAATCCTGATAGTTCAGCGGCGTCACCTCGACCATGCGGCGGCCTAGCGTCGTGCTGGCCGTTCCGTTCGCCATGATGCCGGCCCGCACTTCGGCGCTGACGGCAACGGGGAACGATGCCGTCGTGCCTGAGGCGGGCGTGATGGCACCTGCCGTCTGTGCACCCATGCCGGCGGCGGCTTCGGCTTTCACGGTCGCCTGGAAGGAGCCGCCTGCCGGAATGGAGGCCGTCAGCATCGTGTCGACCGGCTCGACCGGCTTTTCCGGCAAAAGGCTGCCGAAGGCCCAGGTCTTGGCGAGGTCGGCCTTGCTCATCGGCGCGACATTGACGTCGATATCGTTTTCCGCGCCCTTCACGCGATAGGGGCAACGGCGCTTGGAGCAATTGACGCCGGCGGAAAACTGCCAGAGCGCGTAACTGTCCCAATTGCCCATCGGGAACGCACCCTCGATGCCCGGCTTGTAGCGGGCATACCAGAGCGGCAGGCGCGAGAGGATACGGTACTTGTCGCGGTTGAGCGCGATGGTGCGGGCGGTGGAATGGTTCGTGTAGAGCACCGGATAACGCCCGGTGCGCGTCTTGATATGGCCTGCGAAGATCTGGGCATCCTCGAGCGACATGTACTTGTCGGGATCGATGCCCTCGATGTCGAGCACCATCATTTCATCGTCCTGCGGATTGGCATAGTCGAGGAAATGGTTGGCCTGATCGATCGGATTGCCGGGACGCGCAAGATGGTAGGCGCCCCAGAGCAGACCCTTGGCACGGGCGAGCAGCCGGCGTGTCTCGTAGAGTTCGCGGCTCACCGCGTATTTGCGCCACATCGTCTTGCAATGCGCCACCGTGTCGCCGCTGTGCTCGCCCTTGCAGCTATAGCTTTCCGGCAGGCCGTCCGAAGCCTTGGAGATGAAGCCGGCAATGCGCTTGTCGGAGAGCATTTCCGACCAGTCGATCTCGTTCAGCTCATAGGCATCGATGACGATGGCGTTCTGCGATTTCTTCCATGGCTCGACGGTGGCCGCACCGGCGGAAAAGGGCAGGGCTGCGGAAAGGAAAAGGGCGGCAAGGCCGGAAAGCTGCTTCTGATCCATGGACGCTCCTGTTCGATTCCCGATCCTCCGCGAACGGCCATGGTGACGCAGACATGGTTAATGCTCCGCTAACGCGGTTTTTTCCATCGGCTGGAACAAATGTCGGCAAGGCCCGTTATCATGTGAAACTGCCAAATCTCGCTCCGAGAGGCGGTGCGTCCGGGAGAACAGTCATGAGATTTTCAGGAAAATGTTTTGCTGTCGCGATGTCGGCGCTTTTCGCTTTTACGCCGGTGGTGCCGGCCGGGGCCATGCCGCTGGCATCGGCCAATGTGCAGGCGACGGGCGGACAGGGTGACGTCCAGTTGGTGCGCAACAACGAATGGCGCGAAGGGCTGGACAGCCGGCGCATCTGGCGTGAAGGACGCGGTAACCGCGGCTGGCGCGCCGATCGCGGCTATCGCCACTGGCGCGGTGACCGTGGTTATCGCCACGGCTGGTATCGCGGACATCGCGGCTATCGCTATGCCCGTCCGGGCTATCGCCACCACGACGGCTACTGGTTCCCGTTGGCCGCCTTCGGTGCAGGCGCCATCATCGGCGGTGCCATTGCCAGTGATCGCGGCTATGTCGGCGGCGGTTCGCATGTGAACTGGTGCGCCAACCGCTACCGCTCGTATCGTGCTTACGACAACACCTATCAGCCCTATGGCGGCCCGCGCCGGCAGTGCATGTCGCCCTATCGCTGATCTCTGACAAGAGCGTGCCGGACGGTCCCCCCGGCACAGAGGACAGGCTGCCCGGTCCGCCAACCGGGTGGCCTGTTTTCGTATGGCGGCCTGCCGTAAAGATTGACGTTTACGTAAAAATCAATAATCTTCGCCATAAGCACAATGCCGTCGGATCGAATCCTGATGGCGGTCGGGAGGAGGATAGTGATGTACAAGGCGCCGGTCGAGGAGATTGCGTTCACGCTGAAACATGTCGCGGGGCTCGTCCCCGCGCTGGAAGGCGGTCATCTTGGCGATCTCACGGATGACCTTGTCGATGCCATCCTGTCCGAAGCCGGCCGTTTCGCCAGCGAGGAAGTCGCGCCGCTCGCCGAGATCGGCGACAGGCAGGGCGCACGATTCGTCGATGGCGCAGTGAAGACGCCCGATGGCTGGCCGGCTCTCTACAAGGCCTGGGCGGAAGGCGGCTGGAATTCGCTGACCGCCACGCCGGATTTCGGCGGGCAGGGGCTTCCCCACATGCTGCATGTCGCAGCGCTCGAAATGTGGAACAGCGGTTCGATGGCCTTCGCGATCGGCCCGACGCTGACGATCGGTGCCATCGAGGCGCTCACCACGCACGGTTCCGACCATCTCAAGACGACCTATCTGCCGAAGATGGTCTCCGGCGAATGGATGGGCTCGATGAACCTCACCGAGCCGCATGCCGGTTCGGATCTCGGCGTGATGAAGACGCGCGCCGAGCGCCGCGATGACGGCACCTACCGCCTGTTCGGCCAGAAGATCTTCATCACCTATGGCGAACATGATTTCACCGACAATATCGTCCATCTAGTGCTCGCCCGCCTGCCGGATGCGCCGGCCGGCACGCGCGGCATCTCGCTGTTCCTCGTGCCGAAATTCCTCGTCAATGCCGATGGTTCGCTCGGCCCCCGCAACGATGCGCACTGCCATTCCATCGAACACAAGCTCGGCATTCATGGCTCGCCGACCTGCACCATGATCTATGGCGACGGCCGCTTCGGCGAAGAGCCGGGCGCCATCGGCTGGCTCGTCGGCGAGGAAAATCGCGGCCTCGCCTGCATGTTCACCATGATGAACAATGCCCGGCTTGCCGTCGGCATGCAGGGTGTGGCGATTGCCGAGGCCGCCACGCAGAAGGCGATCGCCTATGCCAGGGAGCGCACACAGGGCAAGGCGCCGGGCTGGCAGGGTTCCGGCATGAGCCCGATCATCGAGCACCCGGATGTCGCCCGCATGCTCCTGACCATGAAAGCGCTGACCCAGGGGGCGCGCGCCATCACCTATGCCTGCGCGCACGCCGTCGACATGGCGCATGGCGAGGACGCGAAACACTGGGCCGAACGCGCCAGCCTGCTCACCCCCATCGCGAAAAGCTTCGCCACCGATGCCGGCGTCGATGTCTCCTCGCTCGGCGTGCAGGTGCACGGCGGCATGGGCTTCATCGAGGAGACGGGTGCCGCCCGCCTTTACCGCGATGCCCGTATCGCGCCGATCTACGAGGGCACCAACGGCATCCAGGCGATTGATCTCGTGACGCGCAAGCTGCCGCTGTCCGATGGCAACCATATCAAGGGTTTCATCGCGGAACTGCGTGATATCGCCGGCAAGGCACGGGCGGCCAATGCGCCTGAGCTCGGTGAGACCGGCGACCGGCTCGAAGCCAGCATCGCCGATCTCGAAGCCGCCACCGACTGGCTGCTCGCCACGCTGGCCGAGGGCAAGCAGGCTGAAGCACTCGCCGGCGCCACGCCCTATCAGCGGCTCTTCGGTCTCGTGCTTACCGGCGCCTATCTCGCCAAGGGTGCGCTGGCCGATGGCGGCGATGGCCGCAATGGCGAACGCGCAGCACTCTGCCGCTTTGCCGCGGAAAACATCATCGGTGAGACGGCGGCGCTGAAGGATCGCGTGATCAGCGGTGCGGCAAGCCTTGCGGCGGCCCGCGCGGTTCTCGGCTGAGGGGAAGATAAATGACCGACCATATCCTGATCGAGCGCCCGGAAAGTGCCCCCGGCGTGCAGGTGATCCGCCTCAACCGCGTGGAGAAGAAGAACGCCCTCACGCGCGCCATGTACCAGGCGATGACGGATGCGCTTAGGGCGGGGGATGCGGACGAGAGCGTGCGGGCCACCGTCTTCCTCGGCTCCGAAGGCTGCTTTTCCGCCGGCAATGACCTCAACGACTTCATGGCCTTTGCCATGGGCGGCACGATGGGGCGCGAGGTGATCGATTTCCTGCATGCGCTGGCAGCCCACACGAAGCCGCTCGTCTCCGGCGTCGATGGCCTGGCGATCGGCATCGGCACGACGATCCACCTGCACTGCGACCTCACCTATGCCTCGATCCGCACGGAGTTCAAAACGCCCTTCGTCGATCTCGCTCTGGTGCCGGAGGCGGCTTCCAGCCTGCTCGCACCGCGCCTGATGGGCCACCAGCGCGCCTTCGCGCTGCTTGCGGCCGGCGATGGTTTTTCCGCCACCGCCGCGCGGGATGCGGGCCTCGTCTATGCGGTGGTGGAGCCGGGGGCGGTGGAGGAGCAGGCGCTCGCCGCCGCAAAACGCCTCGCCGCCAAGCCGCCGAAGGCCTTGGCGATTGCCCGCAACCTCATCCGCGGCGACCGCGCGGATGTCGCAACGCGCATCGATGAAGAAGCTGGGCACTTCGCGGCGCAGCTGAAGAGCCCGGAAGCCCGCGCCGCCTTCGAGGCCTTCATGACGCGGCGATGAGCCGTTTCGTGATTTGTGGTCTATCAATTTTAACAGGCTCTTAAACACGTTTTCCTATGGTGCGACCGTTCTCCGGCACTGCCGGCGGTCGCATGATGCGTCCGATTTCGCCTTCCCGGCATGCCGTTCAGCATTGCGCTCCCGTCTTTCGCCGGCGGGTGCCTCCTAGGGAATATCGCGCCTCATGTCCAAGCGCTCCAATCTGATGACGCGTATTCTCGTCGTCGCGTCTCTCGTCGTCATCGCCGCCTTCACCGGCTTCTCCCTCTACATCGACAGCCTGCAGCGCAGCGTGCTGACGAAGTCCGTCGAAGAGAGCATCGACAGCTCCGGCAAGCAGGCCGCGCAGAGCATCGCCAACTGGCTGAATGCCCGCGTCGCCCTCACGGAAATGGCCGGCAATGCCGCCGGCAAGGCCGCCGATACGGCCGGCATCCAGGCCGTGCTGCAGAACGACGTGCTGTCCAGCCAGTTCACGGACAATTATGTCGGCGAAGAAACCGGCACATTCACCATCTGGCCGAAAGCGGAGGGTCTGCCGGAAGGTTACGATCCGCGCATGCGCCCCTGGTATCAGGCCGCCGTCAAGGCTGATGGCAGCGTGCTGACGGAGCCCTATATCGACGCGACCTCCGGCGACCTCACCATCAGCGCTGCGACGCCCATCAAGCGCGACGGCAAGCTCTTCGGCGTTGCCGGCAGCGACTTCTCGCTGAA
>CBFGOD010000158.1:0-9365 GCA_965650295.1 uncultured Shinella sp.
CTCACCGACCAGCAGGGTCGCACCGGCCTCGATGCCCAGGTCGGCGAGCGTGGCGTGAAGCTCTCGGGCGGCCAGCGCCAGCGCATCGCGATTGCCCGCGTCTTCCTGAAGGACGCGCCGATCCTGGTGCTGGACGAGGCGACCTCGGCGCTCGATTCGGAAGTCGAGGCGGCGATCCAGGACAACCTCTTCGCCCTCATGCAGGGCAAGACGGTGATCGCCATCGCCCACCGCCTGTCGACGCTGACGGAGATGGACCGCATCGTCGTGCTCGACAAGGGCCGCCTCTCCGAGACCGGCACCCACGCCGAGCTCGTCGCCACGGGCGGCATCTACGCCGACCTCTGGACCCGCCAGTCGGGCGGGTTCATCGCCGACGACGCGGCCGAGGCGGAAGCAGCGGCGGAGTAGGCGGAGTAAAGGAAACGGAAAACCCCGGCCGAAAGCCGGGGTTTTCTCACCTATTCTTATCTATTGGGATCGGCCTGCAAAACTGCTATCTTGGCAAAAGCAAGGAGCAATCTCATGGCGACGATCACCATTTCCCTGCCGGAAACCCTAAAGACTTTTGTCGAAAGCCAGATGGAAACGAAGGGTTACGGCAATGTCAGCGAATATTTCCGCAGCCTCCTGCGCGATGCCCAGGAGAAGGAGAAAGAGGCGCGCCTAGAGGCTTTGCTGCTCGAAGGCCTCGCCTCCGGTAACGGTGAGGTGCCTGACGCCGCCTTCTGGGCGGATTTGAAGGCCGAAGCTGCCCAACTCCTTGCCGCTCGCCCGCGCAAGAGCGGTGCGCGTTGAACACGGTCGTCCTTCTCGCTGCTCGTGCCGATATTCTGCGGCAAGTCGGCTATTTCATCGAGATCGGACAAGACCATGTGGCGGACCGTTTCCTTGCCGCAACGCAGATCGCTATCGAAGAACTTTCCCACACGCCGCATGCTGGTCCACTGCGGCTAATGAAGAATCCCCAGTTAAGTGGCCTTCGGACGTGGTCCGTCGATGGTTTCGACGATGTGAAGATTTACTACGTCGCTACGAATGAAGAACTCAGGATCGTCCGGGTCCTCCACGGACGGCGGGATATCGAGCGGATTCTCGAACAATAAGGCTCCGCGCCACCTTTCCGATCTTTAATTTGCCCGTCATCCAAAACAGCCTATATCCAAAGCATGATCTTCCGCCCGCTTTTCTCCTTCTTCGAGACCTGGATTCAGCCCTTCGCGCGGCGTGATGATCTGCGGCCGCCGCAGGGGTTGATGGCGTTCGTCTGGTTCTATGTCGGGCAGGCCAAGGCGCCGTTTGCGGCTTTGCTGGTGCTTGGCGGCATCACAGCGGGTATCGAGGCGGCGACCTTCTGGTTCGTCGGGCGGCTGGTCGATATGCTGGCGACGGTGACGCCGGGCGAGGGGTGGAGCGGGCTGCTTTCGGCGCATGGGCCGGAGCTGCTTGTGATGCTCGGCCTGATTGGTGTCGTGCGCTTCGTCGTGGCCTTCCTGACGGCGCTGATCGATCAGCAGGTGATCACGCCGGGTTTCTACAATCTGGTGCGCTGGCAGTCCTATGTGCATGTCGCGCGCCAGTCGCTCTCCTTCTTCCAGAACGATTTCTCCGGGCGGATCGTCACGAAGGTCTGGTCGGCGGGGCAGGCGACGGGCGACGTCATCACCTCCTTCATGGAGAGTATATGGTTCGTCTCGATCTATACGGTCTCGACGCTCGTGCTGCTGGGGCAACTCGACTGGCGGCTGGCAGCGGTGCTGCTTATCTGGCTGTCGATCTTCGCGGTGCTCGCGCGTTATTTCGTGCCGCGCATCCGCGAGCATGCGCGCCAATCGGCCGAAGCGGGCTCGATGATCAGCGGCCGCATGGTCGATGCCTATTCGAACATCCAGACGCTGAAACTGTTCGGCCGCGACGATGCGAACGATCGCTACATGCGCAACGGTTTCGACATCTTCCAGACGACGATCCTGAACTTCACGCGGCTGCTGACGTCGCTGCGCGCCTCGCTCGCCTTCCTGTCGGGCCTGATGATCGCGGGCATGGCGGTGCTGTGCATCCATCTCTGGCTGACCGGCATCATCAGCTCGGGCGCCGTGGCGTTCACCATGGCACTGGTGCTGCGGCTGAACTTCCTGCTGAACCGGCTGATGACGCAGCTCAACAGCATCATGCGCAATATCGGCACGATCCAGAATTCCGCGGACCTGATCTCCCAGCCGATCGGCCTCGTCGACCGGCCGGGTGCCAAGGTCATGACGGTGGCGCATCCCGAAATCCGCTTCGACCATGTGCGCTTCCACTACGGCCGCGCATCCGGCGTCATCGACGATCTGACGCTTGTCGTGCGCCCGGGAGAGAAGGTCGGCATCGTCGGCCGCTCGGGGGCCGGAAAGTCGACGCTCGTCAACCTGCTTCTGCGTTTCTATGATCTGGAAGGCGGGCGCATCCTGGTTGGCGGCGCGGATATCGCCGCTGTCACGCAGGAGAGCCTGCGCGCCAATATCGGCATGGTCAGCCAGGATACGGCGCTGTTGCACCGCTCTATCCGCGACAACATCCTCTTCGGCAATCCCGATGCCAGTGAAGCGCAGATGATCGAGGCGGCGAAAAAGGCCGAGGCGCATGATTTCATTCTCTCGCTGGAGGACCAGCGCGGCCGCACCGGCTATGATGCCCATGTCGGCGAGCGCGGCGTGAAGCTGTCCGGCGGCCAGCGCCAGCGCATCGCCATTGCCCGCGTCATGCTGAAGGATGCGCCGATCCTCGTGCTCGACGAGGCGACCTCGGCGCTCGACAGCGAAGTCGAGGCCGCGATCCAGTCGAACCTCGAACGTCTCATGCGCGGCAAGACCGTGCTTGCCATCGCCCATCGGCTCTCCACTATCGCCGCGCTTGATCGCCTGATCGTCATGGATCGCGGCCAGATCGTGGAGGAGGGGAGCCATGCCGAGCTCGTCGCCAAGGGCGGGCTTTATGCGGATCTCTGGTCGCGTCAGTCGGGCGGGTTCCTCGGCCATGAGGAAGCGGCGCAATAGGGCCGCAAAGCGTCGTTTCGCGACTGTCTTTTCAGCCGGGAAGCGCTTGAGGTTCAAGGCGATGCCTGTGCCTTGTCAAGATGCTCTGTTTTTCCCGCGACAATGTGCCCACCTCCCCTTGCCAAGGCTGGACATAATTTGCGATCAAGCATAGAACGCGCCGGATTGACGGGGAATCTATGGCCGTATTGTGTCCGGAATTGCCGGTTTCCAAAGGGGCGTTGCGGTTTTCCGCAGACTTTGCGTGAGAGGATGGTTTAGCCGTGAGCGAACACGAGACAACAAGCGAATCCCATGGCGAGCCCACTCGCCGCGATTTTCTTTACCTGACCACGGGTATGGCGGGCGTCGTGGGCGGCGTTGCGGTTGCATGGCCGTTCATCGACCAGATGCGTCCGGATGCATCCACGCTGGCACTCGCCTCCATCGAGGTCGACGTCTCCAGCCTGACGCCCGGCATGTCGCTCACGGCCAAGTGGCGCGGCAAGCCGGTCTTCATTCGTAACCGCACGGACAAGGAAGTCGAAGAGGCCAAGGCCGTTCAGCTTGCCGACCTCAAGGACCCGGTTGCGCGCAACGCCAACATTGCCGCCGACGCGGAAGCGACGGACCTCGACCGCTCCGCCGGCGAGGGCAAGGAAAACTGGATCATCATGATCGGCTCCTGTACCCATCTGGGCTGTGTTCCGCTCGGCCAGGCCGGCGACTTCGGCGGATGGTTCTGTCCCTGCCACGGTTCGCACTACGACACTGCTGGACGTATCCGTAAGGGTCCGGCCCCGCAGAACCTCGCTGTGCCGACCTTCTCGTTCGTATCCGACACAGTCATCAAGATCGGTTGAGGGGACACCTGATAATGAGTGCTGAACATTCCACCTACCAGCCGACGACTGGCATCGAGAAGTGGGTCGATTCGCGCCTGCCTCTGCCGCGCATGATCCATGACAGCTTCGTCTCCTACCCGGTCCCGCGCAATCTGAACTACGCCTACACCTTCGGCGCCATGCTGTCGGTGATGCTGATCGTGCAGATCCTGACCGGCGTCGTTCTGGCCATGCACTATGCGGCCGAAACCACCGTCGCGTTCAATTCGGTCGAAAAGATCATGCGTGACGTGAACCACGGCTGGCTCTTGCGCTACATGCACGCCAACGGTGCGTCCTTCTTCTTCATCGCGGTCTATCTCCACATTGCCCGCGGCCTCTACTACGGCTCCTACAAGGCGCCGCGCGAAATCCTCTGGATCCTCGGCGTGGTCATCTTCCTTCTGATGATGGCGACCGGCTTCATGGGCTACGTTCTGCCCTGGGGTCAGATGTCCTTCTGGGGCGCGACCGTTATCACCGGCTTCTTCTCGGCCTTTCCGTGGGTCGGCGAGTGGATCCAGCAGTTCCTGCTCGGCGGCTTCGCGGTAGACAATCCGACGCTGAACCGCTTCTTCTCGCTGCACTACCTGCTGCCCTTCATGATCGCCGGCGTCGTCGTCCTGCACATCTGGGCGCTGCACGTCACCGGTCAGACCAACCCGACCGGCGTCGAAGTGAAGTCCAAGACGGACACGGTTCCCTTCACGCCCTATGCGACGCTGAAGGATGCGCTCGGCGTATCGGTCTTCCTGATCGTCTTCGCCTGGTTCGTCTTCTACATGCCGAACTATCTCGGCCACCCGGACAACTACATCCCGGCTGACCCGCTGAAGACGCCTGCCCACATCGTTCCGGAATGGTACTACCTGCCGTTCTACGCGATGCTGCGCGCCATCACCTTCAACATCGGCCCGATCGACTCCAAGCTTGGCGGCGTCCTCGTGATGTTCGGCGCGATCATCGTGCTGTTCTTCCTGCCCTGGCTCGACACGTCGAAGGTCCGCTCTGCCGTCTATCGCCCGTGGTACAAGCTGTTCTTCTGGCTGTTCGTGGTCAATGCCATCATGCTCGGCTGGCTCGGCGCCATGCCCGCGGAAGGCATCTACGTCGTCCTCTCGCAGCTCGGCACGCTCTACTACTTCGGCTTCTTCCTCGCCATCATGCCGGTCCTCGGCCTGATCGAGACCCCGAAGCGCATTCCGAATTCGATCACGGAAGCGGTTCTGGAAAAGAAGAACGCCAAGCTGGCCAAGGCCTGAGAGCGAGCGAAAGGAACCATGACAATGAAAAAGCTTGTTGCAGGCATTCTGTCGCTCGCACTCGTCGCCGGTCTCGGCGTCTCCTTCGCCACGGCGGAAGAGGCAGCCCCGGCAGCCGGCGCGGAGGCAGAACACGCCACCCCGCACTACCCGATGCACCACCCGAAGCAGGAGAAGTGGACCTTCGCCGGTCCCTTCGGCAAGTATGACAAGGGCCAGCTTCAGCGCGGCCTGAAGGTCTACACCGAAGTCTGTTCGGCCTGCCATTCGATGAGCCTTGTTTCCTTCCGCACGCTGGAAGACCTTGGTTATTCGGAAGGCCAGGTGAAGGCTTTCGCGGCGAACTACGAAGTGCAGGACGGCCCGAACAGCGACGGTGAGATGTTCACCCGCAAGGCCGTTCCGTCGGACCACTTCCCGTCGCCCTTCGCCAACCATGAAGCGGCAGCTGCCGCCAACAATGGCGCGGCTCCGCCGGACTTCTCGCTGATCGCCAAGGCACGCGGCATCACCCGCGGCTTCCCGCAGTTCGTCTTCGACATCTTCACGCAGTATCAGGAAGGTGGCCCGGACTATATCTACTCGCTGCTGACCGGTTACGATGAAGAGAAGCCCGCGCATCTCGAAGTCGCCGAAGGCACGCACTACAACCCGTATTTCGCAAACGCTGCGGCACTTGCCATGGCCAAGCCGATCTCCGACGATCAGGTCACGTATGACGATGGTTCGCCGCAGACGGTCGACCAGTATGCCCGCGACGTCGCCTCCTTCCTGATGTGGGCCGCCGAGCCGCATCTCGAGGAGCGCAAGCGCACCGGCTTCATGGTCATGGTCTTCCTGGTGATCTTCACCGGCCTGATCTACCTGACGAAGAAGTCGGTCTACGCGAACAAGGAACACTGAGCGATCCGATCGCTTGAGTTCAAAAGGCGGCCTCCGGGCCGCCTTTTTTGTTGTGGGGTGCTGTTGCACCTGCAATAACCGGACAATCCTTCCGCAGTCGGGAAATCCCATGCCTACCGTTGAACAAGAACTCGTCGCCGCGATCCGCAATATCCCGGACTATCCCAAGCCGGGTATCATCTTCCGCGACATCACCACCATGCTCGGCAATCCGCGCGCGTTCCGCCGCGCCGTTGACGAGTTGGTGCATCCCTATGCGGGTATCGGCATCGCCAAGGTCGCCGGCATCGAGGCGCGCGGCTTCATTCTGGGCGGCGCCATGGCGCACCAGCTGTCGACCGGCTTCGTGCCGATCCGCAAGAAGGGCAAGCTGCCGCACGAGACCGTGCGTATCGCCTACAGCCTGGAATATGGCGTGGATGAGATGGAAATGCACAAGGATGCCATCACGCCGGGCGAGAAGGTCATCCTCGTCGACGACCTGATTGCCACCGGCGGCACGGCGGAGGCGGCCGTCAAGCTGCTGCGCCAGATGGGTGCCGACATCATCGCCGCCTGCTTCGTCATCGACCTGCCGGAAATCGGCGGCCGCAAGAAGCTGGAAGCGCTCGGCGTGGAAGTGCGCACCCTGGTGGCCTTCGACGGGCATTGAGCCCGTCGTCGCTTTCTCAGATGAACTCCAGAACCGTGCTCTCGAACCGGATAACCGGTTCGCCGTTCTGGTTGCGGCCGGCGCAGAGGATCGAATTGATCAGCCGATCCTTGCGCGTCGCCAGCTCGCGGGAGGCGAGCAGGGTCACCGAATAGGTGATCGTGTCGCCGGCAAAGACCGGCTTCAGCCAGGCGAGCTTGGTGAAGCCAGGCGAGGGGCCGAGGTTCGGGGGCACAATCCCTTCGCCGGCGAGGCGTTTGCATTCGCCAATCCAGAACGGCACGAAGCACTTCATCCAGCCGGCGCTGGTATGCCAACCCGAGGCGCAGAGGCCGCCGAACAAGGCGTGTTTGGCCAGCTCTTCATCGAGATGGAAGGGTTGCGGATCGAAGCTTTTCGCGAAGCGGATGATGTCTTCGGCGGTAAAGGTGTTGGAGCCGATCTCGACGGCCTCGCCGAATGGGTAAAGCTCAGCCATCCGCATGGTCGGCGTCCTTTCCGGCAACACGCATCATGTTGATATATTCCGACACCGCGACGAGTTCGCCGCGCTGGTTGGTCACCTCGGCGCGCATGCGCACGATGCCGATCTCCGGCCGCGAACGGGAGATACGCGCGTCCAGCACCTCGCAATGACCGCCAAGCGTATCGCCCGCCAGCACCGGGCGCTTCCATTCCATGAGATCGACGCCAGGTGATCCCTCCGAGGTGGAACCGTCGATATAGGCCTCGAACAGCATGCGCATCATCACGGCGCTCGAGTGCCAGCCGGAGGCCGCAAGGCCGCCGAGAATGCTGGCGCGGCCGGCGGCCTCATCCATATGCATCGGCTGCGGGTCGAATTCCCGCGCGAAGGCGATGATCTCGTCGGCCGTCATCGTGCGCTTCGAAAAGTCGAAGCGCCGGCCCGGCGTAAAATCTTCAAACGTGTAGTTGGGCACCGTGTCGTCCATCCTGTTGCGGGCCGACAATGGCGAGCAGGGTCCCGTTTTGCAAGCTCTTGTCAGCGGGCTCGCGACGGTTAAGGTGCGCGCGACGCCGCGCAAGGAGAAGACAAAAGATGCAGACGTTGAAATCCGTGCTCGACGGTGCGGCAGGCGAGGGGATCCTCTCCGCCGAACAGGCAAGCACGCTGTTGCCCTATATGGAAGCGCGCGGCGTGGCCCTTGCTGCGCCACCTGAAGCGCGCGCGCTCGATATCGCCGGCTCTGCCGAAGACCGGGCCATCGCGCCCGTCGAGGACACGGAAGCGCCGCGCTTCATCCGCGGCTTCCATGATGTGCTGATCACCATTGGCGTGGCCATCGTCATGGCGGGCGTCTGGGGCATCGGGGCCTTCCTTGCGGCCCTGCCGGCCATCATCATCCTCGCGGAAATCCTGGTGAAGCGGCAGCGTCTCGCTCTGACCGCCGTGCTGCTGACCCTTCTCTATGCGCACTGGATCGGCATCACGACGATGCTGCTGCTGGACGATGTTCTGGGTGCGGAGAAGAGCCCCTATCTCGGCTTTCTCCTGACCATGCTGCCCTTCGCGCTGCTTTTGCCGCCGTTCTACTGGCGCTACCGCATTCCGCTGTCGCTCAGCCTGTGGTTCCTGTCACTCGCCGCCGTGGTGCTCGGCCTTGTCTTCCTGGCGCTGACGCGGCTGACAGGCAGCGCCGATGTCATCACCGATCACCCGATGCTCTCCGCCGGCGTCTTCCTCGCCGCCGCTCTCGTGCTGTTCGGCGTGGCGATGGTCTATGACCTCTCGGACCGTTTCCGCATCTCGCGCCGCTCCGACATTGCCTTCTGGCTGCATCTGGTGACGGCGCCGGCGCTGCTCTATTCGACGCTCAGCTTCGTCTTCCTCGGGGATTTCGCCAATGACACGCTGTTCAGCAGCGACAAGGGCCTGCCGGAGGCGCTCATCATCGTCGCGATCGTCGTCGTGCTGATGGGGATCGGCCTTGCCATCGACCGCCGCGCCTTCGTCACCTCGGGCCTGCTCTCGCTCGGCCTTGCCACGGCAAGCCTGCTGCAGCGCACGGCAGCGGCACCGGAAAGCTACGTCTTCCTGACGCTGTTGATTGTCGGCGTGGTCGTTTTGACCATCGGCATCGGCTGGCCGCATTTCCGGCGCTGGACGGTGGCGCCGCTGCCTCTGGCGCTCAAAGAAAAACTGCCGCCCCTCCGGTGAGGGACGGCAGTTCGAAACGTCGGGAATGTCTGCCGCTTACGTGTTGAAGCGGAAGTGGATGACGTCACCGTCGTTGACCACGTATTCCTTGCCTTCGTCGCGGCCCTTGCCGGCTTCCTTGGCGCCGACTTCGCCCTTGTAGGCGATGTAGTCGTCATAGGCGATGGTGAAGGCACGGATGAAGCCGCGTTCAAAATCCGTGTGGATGACGCCGGCGGCCTGCGGGGCCTTGGTGCCGCGCACGATGGTCCAGGCGCGCGTTTCCTTGGGGCCGACGGTGAAATAGGTGATGAGGTCGAGCAGGTGGTAGCCGGCGCGGATGAGGCGGTCAAGGCCGGCTTCCGTGAGGCCGAGCGCCGAGAGGAACTCTTCGGCTTCCTCTTCCGGCAGCTGCGCGACTTCGGATTCGATTGCGGCAGAGATGATGACGCATTCCGCGCCCTGTTCCTTGGCCATGGCGGCGACGGC
>CBFGOD010000159.1:0-9353 GCA_965650295.1 uncultured Shinella sp.
CCACCGATGCCTGGTTCGACAACCGCCGGGTGCTCGACGTGGAGAAGGAGGCGCTGCTGGTGTTGTCTCATGGCCTCGCAGCCTGCGGCGACAGCCATTCCATTCTCACCTTCACCTCGCGCCGCCGCTCCTGGGTGCGCGTCGAGACGGTCAAGGATTTCGGCGAGCCGATGAGCCATGGTGTGGAGGCGCGTATTGCGGCGCTGAAGCCGGGTTTCTACACCCGCATCGGCCCGGCGATCCGCCATGCGGCGGCGCAGCTGCGCGCGCAGCCGAACCGCCGCAAGCTGCTGCTGATCCTGACGGACGGCAAGCCCAACGATGTCGACCACTACGAGGGTCGCTTCGCGCTGGAGGACAGCCGCCGCGCCGTCAACGAGGCCCGGCGGACCGGCCTCAGCGTCTTCGGCGTGACGGTGGACCGGGAGGCGCAGGCCTATGTGCCGGCGATCTTCGGCCGCAACGGCTATGCCATCGTCAGCAATATCGCCCGGCTGCCAGCGGCGCTGCCGGCGATTTATCGCGGTCTCGTGGGATAGAGGACACGGGATCTGCGAGAAAGGCCCGGCGTGCCGCACCACGCCGGGCCTTTTGCGTTCACGCCGCCTTGCTGTGCGTGCGGGCCGACTGGTCGATATAGGCGTCGAAGGCGGCGGCGACGGCGCGGATGATGAAACGATGGTCCTGCCGCACCGTGACCGTGCCGCCGCGGATATCGACCGCACCGTCTTCAGCGAGCGCTGCCAGCCGCGCATTGCCGTCCAAAAGGGGGGCCGCGTCGAAGCCGTGACGGGCGGCGATGGTGGTGATGTCGGCGCGGAAGTCGCACATCAGCCGCTCGATGATCTCGGCGCGCAGCCGGTCTTCGGCGGTGAGGCGGTAGCCCTTGACGGTGGCCAAGCGACCCGAGGCGATGCGCTGGGCATAAAGGCCGGGCGGCACCTCGTTCTGGATATAACCATCCGGTGTGCGGCCGATGGACGAGGCGCCGAAGCCGATCAGCGTTTCGCAGGCATCCGTCGTATAGCCCTGGAAATTGCGCCGCAGCCGGCCGCGCTTTGCGGCGATCGCGAGATCATCGCCTGGCAGCGCATAGTGATCGAGGCCGATGCGGACATAGCCGGCGGCAACGAGTGTTTCGGCAATCGCCTCCGCCTGTTCGGCGCGTGCGGCGGCGTCCGGTAGCGCGCGTTCGTCGATCAGCCGCTGGTGCTTCTTGAAGGAGGGGATGTGGGCATAGCCGAAGACGGCGAAACGCTCCGGCCGCATGGCGACCGCCGCCTTCGCCGTGTCGATGCAGGATTGCACCGTCTGGTGGGGCAGGCCGTAGATGAGGTCGAAATTGATGCCGCCGATACCGGCCGCGCGCAGCCGGTTCACGGCCTCGGCGGTCTGCGCCTCGCTCTGCATGCGGTTGATCGCCTTCTGCACGACGGGATCGAAACTCTGCACGCCGAGGCTCGCGCGGGTGACGCCCGCCTCGCCGAGCGCTGCCGCCATTTCCGCCGTCAGCGTGCGCGGGTCGATCTCCACCGCGATCTCCGCGCCGGCGACGAGGCCGAAGCGGGCGCGCAGGAGACCGATGAGATCGCGGAATTCCTCTGGCTGCATGATCGTCGGCGTGCCGCCGCCGAAATGGATGTGTTTGACCTTGATGCGGTTTTCCACCCGGTCCGAGACGAGGCCGATCTCCTGCCGCAGCATGTCGAGATAGTCGAGGATCGGCGCGTCCTTCTGGGTGATGGTGGTGTGGCAGCCGCAATACCAGCACATGGAGCGACAGAAGGGGATGTGCAGATAGAGCGAGGCCTCGGTGCCCGGCTTGATGCAGGAGAGCCAGTCGCCATAGGTGCCGGCGCCGACGACCGGGGCGAAGGCGGGCGCGGTCGGATAGCTCGTATAGCGCGGCAGCCGCGCCTCGCCGTATTTCTCGATCAGGGCCTGTTGCATGGCGCATTCCTTTCCGTGTGTCGATTGCCGAAAGGGTAGGAGCAGCAGGCACCCCCTTCTTTGCGAAAAGCCAAGCAGCGCGGCAGGAGGCCTGAAAATCGTCAATTGTTTGCGCAGGGTCAAAGTGCGGGACGGGAGGCAGGGTTAGCGTCAGATGGTTCCGGTCGGGTCGGGCCGTGCCCTTCCGGAACGGTATCGGAACGGCCGGGACGGAAACACCAAACCATGTCTGAGACCCTGGACAAGCCCCTGAT
Organism: uncultured Shinella sp.; assembly: GCA_965650295.1. Taxonomy (GTDB): domain Bacteria; phylum Pseudomonadota; class Alphaproteobacteria; order Rhizobiales; family Rhizobiaceae; genus Shinella. The sequence continues at coordinate 2,205 of CBFGOD010000159.1, forward strand.
CGACGTGCGCACCATTCCGCCGCGCGAACGCCATCCGCGCATTTTCGGCATGCTTGGTGCCTTGATGCCCGGCAAATCCATGCTGATCACCAGCGATCACGATCCGCGGCCGCTGCACTATCAGCTCGAGACCAATTTCCCCGGCCAGTTCGGCTGGGATTATCTCGAGCAGGGTCCGGAAGTCTGGCGCGTCGAGATCGACCGGCTGGAAGACGGCGGCGGCTGCGACTGCTGCTGCGGTTCCGAGCACTGAACAGGGCGCGGCGAGGCAAACCGACATGCCGGGCGCAACGCTCTCCCGCTGGACCATGTCCTACTTCGCCGCCGCCTGCCTCATGCTCGTGGCGGGGCAGGGGCTGATGGTCGCCGGTTACGGCTATCCCTTCGCCGATCCCGGTGCGCCGGAAACGCTTGTCGTCGTCCACCTCGTCGCCATCGGCTGGCTCAGCCTGCTGATGGCCGGGGCACTGCTGCAATTCGTGCCGGTGCTCATCGCCCGGCCTGTCGTCGGCGCGCGTTTCGCCTTGCCGGCCCTGTTGCTGCTGCTTGGCGGGCTGGGCTTGCTTTTGGGTGGGTTCGTTGCCGTGTCCGGGGCACTGGACCTACCGCTTGTTCTGCTGCCCGTCGGCGGGTTGATGCTTCTGGCCGGTTTCGGCCTGTTTGCTGCCATCCTCGCCGTCACGCTTCTTTCTGCGCGGCCTCTGTCGCTACCCGCCCGCTTCGTCGCCACCGGCCTTGCCGCGCTTGTCGGTGCGGCGCTCATCGGTTCTGCGTTGACGGTCGCTTTATCCGGTCTTGCGGAAAATCCGCTGCTCGACCGGCTCGTCGCCCAAGGGGTGGAGCTGCATGCCGCCCTTGGCCTCGGCGGCTGGCTGAGCGCGACGGCGGTCGGCGTCAGCTACCGGCTGTTCTCGATGTTCCTGCTGGCGCCGGAGGTCGAGCGTTCGAGCAGCCGCGCCGCCTGGTGGGGCGCGAGCCTGGCGGTCGGGCTTGTTGCCGTGGCGGTAATCTTCGTGCTGTCCGGCATTTTCGGTGCCGCGCTGCTTTTCACCGCCGCATTGCTGCTCACGCTGATGGCCGTGATGCTCTACGGCGTTGATGTCCTGCACATCTACCGTGGGCGGAAGCGCAAGCAGGCGGAACTGAACATTCGCGCGAGTTTCGCGGCGCTTGGTCTGTTTGTCTTGTCCATCTTCCTTCTCAATGTTCCCGCCCTCAGGTCCGGCGATATTGTGGCAGCGGTCGTCTACCTGTTCATTTTCGGCTGGCTCACCGGGCTCGGCCTTGCCCAGCTTTACAAGATCGTCGCCTTCCTCACCTGGCTGGAGGCCTATGGCCCCATCCTGGGCCGTGCGCCGGTGCCACGGGTGCAGGATCTCGTCGATGAGCGCCATGCGTTGATCCTGTTCCGCCTCTATTACGGCGCAGTCGTCGTCGCGACGCTCTCCCTTGCCGCCGGCGCGACCGGCTTTTTCCGCATGGCCGTCGCAGCGCAGCTTTTGGCGACGCTCTGCCTGATCCGCGAATTCATCCGGGCGCGCCGCCTGTCCATCGTACCGGTTGCGCTACGTGCGCCGGCCGGCTTGGTGCGGCCGCACCTCTTTCTGCCTCTATCCGCTTTCCAAGGAGATAAATGATGCCCGAGATTTCACCGAAGGTGCTCGATGTGCGGCCGATCCTGCGCAGCGGCGGCGAGCCGTTCCAGGCGATCATGCAGGCTGTTCAAGACCTGCGGCCCGGACAGGCGCTGACGCTGCTCGCCACGTTTCGCCCGCAGCCGCTGTTTCGCGTGATGGAAGGGCGTGGCTTCGACCATGCAGCCCGCGAGATCGACGGCGGCGACTGGGAGGTGCTGTTCACGCCGAAGAAGGACGCGGCGCCCGTCGAGACCTCCGTCGATGCCGAGCGCCCCGAGACTTGGCCGGATCCGTCCGAGCATCTTGACCTCACCGATCTCGATCCGCCGGAACCGATGGTGCGCATTCTCGCCGCCGCCGAGGCGCTGGAGCCGGGCGAGGTGCTCTTCGCCGTGCTGGCGCGCGAACCGCTGTTCCTCTTCCCGGAGCTGACCAAGCGTGGCCACCAATGGGCCGGCAATTTCGATGAGGCGGGATCGGCCTACCGCATCCTCGTGCGGATCGGGGAGGCTTGAGGGCGATGAACGAGACGGACAAGGCCACGCTTACGGAGGACATCCGTACGGCGCTGCGCATGATCATCGATCCCGAAATCGGCAAGAACATCGTCGATCTCGGTCTGGTCTACGATATCGCGGTGGAAGAGGGCGGTGTCGTCTATGTCACCATGACCACGACGACACGTTTCTGCCCGGCGACGGATTTCCTCAAGGAGGCGGTGCAGGCCTGCGTCTGGTATGTGCCGGGCGTCGAATATGCCGAGGTGCGGCTGACCTACGAGCCGCCGTGGACGCCCGAGATGATGTTGGATGTTGCCTGAAACGAAACGGCCCGGAGAGAACCTCCGGGCCGTTTCGTTTCAGAGTGGTGCGCGGCGTTTTCGCGCGAGCATCGGCGCGTATTCCAGGCAGTAGAGGCCGAAGGCGGCAATCCAGAGAAGGCCCGAGGCGGCATAGAGGATGGGGCTGAGGTCCGGCAGGATTTCCGCAAGCGGGCGCACCAGTGCGCAGAGGATGAGGGCGCCATAGGAGGCGACCGTGATCTTCGAGGCGACCAGGGCGCGGCCGGTATGGCCGAGGCTCGCCCGCGTCATGACCGCCAGCATCATGCAGGCGATGGCGCCGACCGAGAGCAGATGCAGCACCGAGCGTTCTTCGAGATATCCAAGCGCACTGAGGCTGAGGGCCATGAGGCCGAGCGGGATGAAGGCATAGACGATGTGCAGGATGACGAGGATCCGGTCCCGCGCCACCGTCCAGCCGCGCCAGCGGTGCAGGCGGATGCAATGGAGGGCGGCTGCGGTCGCGCCTGCAGCGGCGGTTGCCGGGTGTTCGGGGAGAACGGCCCAGAGGCCGAGCGCACCGGTGCCGGCGAGGATCGCGACCATGTCGTAGCTGTTGTAGGGCACCGGGAAATCCGTGCGGCCGAACTTGTTGAGCCAGTTTCGCGTAAAACTCGGAATGATGCGCCCGCCGACAATCATGATCAGCACGACATAGGCGGCGACGGCGAGCCGGATCGCCATAGGATCACGCCCGCCGTGAATGGCCGCCACGTGATAGAGCGCGTTGGCGAGGGACAAGGCGAGCAGCCCGGCCAAAACCTTCAGGTCCTTCCACTTGCGCCCGGCCACGACTTCGCGCGTGCAGATGGCAAGCAGGACGGGCAGGAAGAGCGCATCGATGGTAGCGGCAATGGCAACGCCGATCGTATCGGAGACGAGAAGCGCGATGCGCCCGGCGCACCAGAGCGCGAAGAGGCCTGCCAGCGGCCAGCCGGAAACCGGCAGGCGGCCCGTCCAGTTCGGCACGGCCGTCAGCAGGAAACCGGCGAGCACTGATGAGGCGAAGCCGAACAGCATTTCATGCGCGTGCCAGTTGGGCGCGCCATAGGTCTCGGCAATTGTGATGCGGCCGGTGATCGCGGCGATCCACAGGACCATGGCCGCGATGGCCCAGAGCGCGCCGCCGAGAAAGAACGGCCGGAACCCGTAGGAGAAGAGCACCGGACCGGTGCGGGAAAGGCCGCGCGGCACGGGGCGGCTGATGGATGGACTGACGGGGGGATTTGCAGACATCGATGTCACTTTCCTTTGCAATCGTCAGCTGTTTCTAGGCCCTCCATCGGGTGCTTTCTTTGCGAGATGGCAAAGAGCAAATCAGCATCTGCCAAAATGCCGCAGCGGCCGGAAAGGTCTGTTTGTCCCATCACAAAGAGGTTGGCGCGAATGCTCCTAGAACAGAGAGGACCGGGCGATAGACACATCGCTCCGTCCTTTCGAAAAGGAGAAATTCAATGACCGAGCAGTTTCAGATGACCCGCCGCACGATCCTCGGCGGTGCCGCGTTTGCCGGCGTCCTGACGCCGATCATTGCGGCGTCGATGGCCCGCGCCGAAGGCGGCACGGTCGAAACGAACGCCGCGGCGACCGCGGCCGATATAGCCAAGCTGGAGCGCGTGAAGGTCGAGCTCGTCAAGCCGCCCTTCGTGCACGCCCACACCCAGAAGGCCGAAGGCGGCCCGAAGGTCTATGAGTTCACCATGACGATCGAGGAAAAGAAGATGATCCTCGACGACAAGGGCACGGAAGTGCACGCCATGACCTTCAACGGCTCGGTTCCCGGCCCGCTGATGGTGGTGCACCAGAACGACTATGTCGAGCTGACGCTGATCAACCCCGAGACCAACGAGCTGCAGCACAATATCGACTTCCATGCGGCGACCGGCGCTCTCGGCGGCGGCGCGCTGACGGTGGTCAATCCGGGCGAACGCACCGTGCTGCGCTTCAAGGCCACCAAGGCAGGCGTCTTCGTCTATCACTGCGCACCTCCCGGAATGGTGCCGTGGCACGTCACCTCGGGCATGAACGGCGCCATCATGGTGCTGCCGCGCGAAGGCCTGAGCGATGGCCATGGCAAGGAGCTGACCTATGACCACATCTACTATGTCGGCGAGCAGGACTTTTATGTCCCTCGTGATGCCGAGGGCAACTTCAAGAAATATGCCAGCGTCGGCGAAGCCTATGACGATACGCTTGCGGTCATGCGGACCCTCACCCCGAGCCACATCGTCTTCAATGGCGCCGTGGGCGCACTGACGGGCGACAATGCACTGAAGGCGAAGGTGGGCGACAGGGTGCTCGTCGTGCATTCGCAGGCCAACCGCGACACCCGCCCGCACCTGATCGGCGGCCATGGTGACTATGTCTGGCAGACCGGCAAGTTCCACAATCCGCCTGACGTCGACCAGGAAACCTGGTTCATTCCGGGCGGCACGGCGGGCGCGGCCTACTACACCTTCCAGCAGCCCGGCATCTACGCGTACGTGAACCACAATCTCATCGAGGCCTTCGAACTGGGTGCCGCCGGCCACTTCGCCGTCACCGGCGACTGGAACGATGATCTGATGACCTCGGTCACACCGCCCAGCGGTGCCTGACATTACCCGACAAAGGCGCGCCTGTTCTTGGGGCGGGCGCGCTTGCGGATCGCAAGGCTGCGGTCCACATACCAATCGGCGCCTGTCCCGGACGTCGAACGATTGTCCGGGCGAGGCGTAAGGAGGCCTTCATGGCTGCGCTGACATCGAAACCCGGCATTCCCCTGAAATCGCTTGCGCTTCCCGCCCTGCTGCTGGCGGCACTTGCCGGCTCGGTCGCGATCAAGGCCGATCTTATCGGATCGGCCGCTACCGGCCCCGTGTTGGACGAGCCGATGACGGTGGAGATCGCGCCGCGTACTTTCGACTATCGCGATAGCGGCGAGTTCTTCCGCAACGGCTTTGCCGTCGATGGGCCGGTAAAGAGCGTCACCAGGCGCCGCCCGCTCACCATCATGAAATATCAGGTGACGGCTGCCGACTACGGCCGCTGCGTGGCCGACGGCGCCTGCCCGCCGGCCGAGCCGGGCTTTGCGCCCCGTGATGCCACCACGACACCGGCGACCGGTGTCAGCTATGACGATGCCATCGCCTATGCCGGCTGGCTGAGCGCGCGCACCGGCGAGGTCTGGGTGTTGCCGAGCGATCAGGATCTCGCTTTTGCTGCCGGCTCGCGGTTTCCCGACGATGCGCTCGGCGTCGATATCAACAGCACTAATCCGGCCGATCGGTGGCTGGCGGATTATAATCGCGAGGCGGCGCGCAAGGCCTCGCGCGATCCGGTGCCGCAGCCGCTCGGCCGTTTCGGCGAGAACGAATACGGCTTTGCGGATTTCGCCGGCAACATCTGGGAGTGGACCGCGACCTGCAACCGGCGCGTCAATCTCGACAAGGCCGGCACCGTCGTGAACGACGTGTCGTCCTGCGGCATCTATGTCGCGAGCGGCAAGCACCGGGCGGCGCTGAGTTCGTTCGTGCGCAACCCGAAGGGCGGCGGCTGTGCGGTCGGGGTGCCGCCCGACAATGTCGGCTTCCGGCTGGTCAAGGATACGCGCTGGCATGCCCCGCTTCTTGCGAAGCTTAGAGAGAAGGGACTTGCGTTCTGAACTTTCTGTCGGCGGAGAGGCGTGATAGAAGCCGGGTGTGCCGATGAAGGCGCACGCAAAGGGACACGATTGTGAAGATTGACCGGACCGTCGTCCGGTCGCTTGCCCTGTTCGACAGGATGAGCGACGAGGATCTCGACAGGCTGCTGAACCACGCGACCGCACGCCGCGTGCCGCAGGGCGACGCCGTCTTCGAGCAGGGCCAGCAGGCGGCGAGCTTCTTCCTTCTGCTGCACGGGCGCCTGAAGGTGACGCAGGTGACGGAGGACGGCCAGCAGATCATCGTGCGCGTCGTGCATCCCGGCGATCTCTTCGGCTTTGCCAAGGCCTTGCAGCGCTCCGACTATCCGGGCACCGCGAAGGCCGCGACGGAAAGCGTCATCCTCGGCTGGCCGACGGATCTCTGGCCGCATTTCGTCGAACAGAACCCCCGCCTTGCCGTCAGCGCCATGCAGACGATCGGCCAGCGGCTGGAAGAGGCGCACACCCGCATCCGCGAAATGTCGACGCAGGAGGTCGAGCGCCGCGTGGCGCATGCCGTGCTCCGGCTCTCCAAGCAGGCCGGTCGTAAGGAAGGCGAGGGTGTGCGCATCGATTTTCCGATCTCCCGGCAAGATATCGCCGAAATGACCGGCACGACGCTGCACACCGTCTCGCGCATCCTGAGCGCCTGGGAATCGCAGGGGCTGGTGCAAGGTGGTCGGCAGAAGCTGTTGGTCTGCGACCTGGCCGGCCTCTCGGCGCTGGCGGACGGTGCGCGCGAGTAGGCGCAGGCGCGCCCCCTGTCGAAATGTCATTTCTGTCGTTTCGGCATTTGCCGGAAGCGCGGTTGCGCATGAATTCAATCTTGTTGAACAATAATATTCCTGTTATTCAACAAACGTGGATTTCTTCGGCGCATGCAGCACCGTTCGGAGCGCGCCGCCGGGGAGGAGAGGGAGGATTTCCATGAAGCCGAAACCGATTACCGCGGCCCCTGCCGATGCGAGCGCCCGCAAGGCGATCAAGCCCGTTGTCTGCTACCCCCT